>NZ_JAVAXX010000296.1:0-7484 GCF_042709275.1 Bacillus sp. LR_5
AAAAGGATTGTTTTTTCCGGCTAAGGATAATGGTTTTTTTGCTGTGCGGAATGTCTCCTTTGACGTGTATGAGGGAGAGACAATCGGCTTTGTAGGGATAAATGGATCAGGGAAATCAACCATGTCTAACCTGCTGGCTAAAATTATTCCGCCGACCAGCGGTGAAATTGAAATGAACGGCCAGCCGTCGCTGATTGCGATTGCTGCCGGTTTAAATAACCAATTAACGGGCCGGGACAATGTCCGGCTCAAGTGTTTGATGATGGGGTTAACCAATAAAGAAATTGATGATATGTATGACAGCATCGTTGAATTTGCCGAGATTGGCGATTTTATTAATCAGCCGGTTAAAAACTATTCCAGCGGGATGAAATCGCGTCTCGGTTTTGCGATTTCCGTGCATATTGACCCTGACATTTTAATTATTGACGAAGCGCTTTCTGTGGGGGACCAAACGTTTTATCAGAAGTGTGTAGACAGAATAAATGAGTTTAAAAAGCAAGGAAAAACGATTTTCTTTGTCAGCCACTCAATCGGTCAGATTGAAAAGATGTGTGACCGTGTTGCTTGGATGCACTATGGCGAGCTTCGTATGTTTGATGAAACAAAAACGGTTGTCAAAGAGTATAAAGCGTTTATTGACTGGTTTAATAAGCTGTCGAAAAAAGAAAAAGAGACATATAAAAAAGAGCAAACGGAAGAGCGGAAGAAAGAAGATCCTGAAGCGTTTGCCCGTTTCCGCAAAAAGAAGAAAAAGCCGAAATCACTGGCTAATGCCATTCAAATTGCTATTTTGTCTATTCTGACTGTCTTCATGGCGGGAACGATGTTCTTTAATGCCCCGCTTCGTACAATTGCTTCGTTTGGCGCTATTCCGCAAAATGAAGTGAAGAACCATCATGGCGATGCAAAGGGCAAGTCAGAGGAACGCTTAACCGCAGTCAATAAGCAAGGGTTTATAGCAAATGAAAAAGCGGCTGCTTATAAGGATCAGGGTTTGAAACAGAAGGCTGACGTTACACTGCCATTCGGTACAAAAGTAACGGTAGCTGCAAAAGGCAAACAAGCAGCGAAAATAAAGTTTGACGAGCACTCTTATTATGTGAAACAGAGCGCTGTTGCAACTAACATGAAACACGCTGAATTGCATGCCGCTGCATTTACGTCTTATGTCTCGCAAAACGCAGCATCTTCCTATGAATACTTTCTGAAATTCCTAGGAGACAGCAGCACCAGCATTCAATCGAAATTGAATGGTTATACTGAAGGAAATACGGCTGACGGCAGAAAAACGCTGAATTTTGATTATGAAAAAATCAGCTATGTGCTGGAGAATGATAAAGCAACAGAGCTTATTTTTCATAACATTTCTCCTATCAACCCGGCGTCACTATCCTTAAGTGATAGCGATGTATTGTATGACAGCAGCAAGAAGCGTTTTCTAGTGAATACAGATGATCAGGTTTTTGCAGTTGATAATGAAGAGCATACACTGACTTTGATGTTGAAATAAAAAAAGGCTATTGGATGAATGTCCAATAGCCTTTTTGTTTAGATTTCTTCTTTGTTTAGTAAACCTTCCATAAATGGAACGAGCTGATCGCGAAGCTCTTTATCCTGCATCGCAAATTCTAGAGTTGTTGTGATAAAGCCGAGCTTTTCACCAACATCATAACGCTTGCCTTCAAAGTCGTAAGCAAACACTCTTTGAATTTCATTCAGTTTTTGAATGGCGTCTGTGAGCTGAATTTCTCCGCCGGCGCCAACCTGCTGCTCTTCTAAATACATGAAGATCTCAGGCGTGAATACGTAACGGCCTAAGATGGCAAGATTAGAAGGTGCTGTGCCTTTAGGCGGTTTTTCAACGAAGTTTTTCACCTGATAACGGCGGCCTTCACTTGTCAGCGGGTCAATAATGCCGTAGCGGTGTGTTTCTTCTTCAGGCACCTGCTGAACACCGATAATAGAAGAAAGTGTTTTTTCATATTCATCCATTAATTGGCGCAACCCTGGTGTTTCAGCCTGAACAATATCGTCTCCAAGCAGTACCGCAAACGGCTCATCGCCGATAAAGTTGCGCGCGCACCAGACAGCATGTCCGAGACCTTTAGGTTCTTTTTGGCGGATATAGTGAATGTCAGCCAGGTTAGAAGCCTTTTTCACTTTTTCAAGCAGCTCAGTTTTTCCTTTTTCTTCTAGGTTTCTTTCAAGCTCAGGAGAGTAATCAAAATGATCCTCAATCGCACGCTTGCTTTTTCCTGTTACGATAATAATATCTTCAATACCGGCTTCAACAGCTTCTTCAATTATGTATTGAATGGTAGGTTTATCAACGATAGGAAGCATTTCTTTCGGCATTGCTTTCGTAGCCGGCAAGAATCTCGTTCCGAGACCTGCGGCAGGGATTATGGCTTTACGTACTTTTTTCAATTTCAAAGCACCTTCCTTAAGAACAGATTTAGGGTCACTCTTTTGAATGCTGAGTATTTAAAATGTTTGAGTTTCTTTTCTCATCAATACCCTATTTTCATTCTGTTAAACACATTTAATCATATAAGAAAAACCAATATTAAACAAGAGTCAATTCAGTGACTTTGGGGTCGAGGAAATACAAAAAAATATCATTAATTGATAGATAAAACAGTTTCACCTGATCAGGTATTTCAAGAAACATAACAGCTTCTTCATCTCTAGAGCCTGCTCAGCAAAAGTGATATAATGTAGTTCTGAAAATGTGACTGTACGAATTTATTCGAAAGGTAATAAATAGATGATGACGATTAAGGTTTCTACTCCAAAATTAGCATTTGTTTGTCAAGAGCTGAATGCTGCAAAAAAGTTTAGTATCAATACGATCGATTGGAACTATCCAATGGAAATTGTCACTTTACATCATGAGCCCAATGGGCCTTCTTCTTTTAAAGATACTGCTGTTATTAATATGTACAGCTACTTTAAAGGTTCTGAACCTCAGAAAGATAAAATCAAGCATCCGATTGAACAAGACGGTTTAACATATATTCAAGAACCAAATAAGCCAATTTATCGTTATTACAATAATGGACGTTATATTAAATATCAAAGGTTTACAGCATCAGGAGAACTTGCTGTCATTGATTACTTTAATGAAAGCAGGCAAAGATTTAAAAGGGAAGAATATGATTTGTCTGGATATGTACACAGCTTAATGTACATGGATCTGGACACTAACAAACCGAAGCAGCATCTTTATTTAAGGGCAGATGGCACTTGTTATATGACAAAATGGTATAGGAATGATGGAACAACTGAAAAAATTGTCATTTTTGACGAAAAAGAGAATATAGTCAGTGTATTGTATTCAGAAAATGAACTTGCCCGTTATTTTCTGAGCCGCTTGATAAAGGAAGCGGATTATTTATTTATGATTTCTGAAGTTGAGTTATATACTACATTAAAATCTCTTTCAGTTGAATATTCTTCCATGTATCTAGGTTTTATAGAGACGAATGAGATGTTGGAAAACCCTGAAAAGGAAATAGGCCACCTTGATGCTTTTGTGGTTCCTTCCTTGAAGAGATATCATGACATAATTAAAAATACGGGGCCTCGCACAAATATTTATTACGTTTCTGAAGAGCCGTTTACCCGCAAGCGTTTTGTGGACAAACTAATAGATCAGGTGCCATTTAATAATCAATTGAAGGATATGAATGTTGAGCTGTTAATGGCAGAATGGCAATCAAAATCCGATTTATATTTGTCAGCCAAGGTTGAATTTAAAGGCTGCATTCCTCCCCATTCTGTTGGCCGCCATAAAATGTATTGGAAGTTAAAAAATAAAAAGAGCGGCACTGAAAGCACGTTTAACGCAAAAGTAAACAGCGAGGAAGAACTAATATTTACCGTAAGCGGTACACTTCGTATTCACTCTGTATTAGATCAGTTGTCCACCATTGAATTGTATCTCTGTTCCGAGTGGGATAATAGCTTCTTTTCATCAGGTGTGCGAATAACCGATTCAAAGGAAATTCCATTATCAGAACAAAGTATTTCAGGCTGGCAAGTTACTTTAGAAAAAGAAAATAATTATTTGCGTGTTCAGACTGCCGAGGGATTTCGGAGAAAATTAATGAAACGGCTGTTTGTGAAAAAATAGCAGACAAGGTTTTACCAGAAGAAGGAGCTTGAAGATGAGAAGGATCTTTTCACTAATATATGAAATAGACATTGAAAAAGGCGGCATTACAAGCTCTATGATGTCAAGATCTTTTACATTTGCGGAGCGCGGCCATAAAATCGATTTGGTTACACTTGATTATAAGGACAATTATGATCAGATTGAGCAAGTGCTGAAGAGCGCTGGAAGGCTCCATGCTGATGTAAATATCCTCAATATTTATGATGACTATAAAAATCAGCATAAGCATATAAAAATTGGGGAAGTGCAGCAAAGTTACTATGATCAAAATCGTAATCGCTTTGAAGAACCATATGCTGCGTATCATAACGAGGAAAAATTAGAAACGGAATACTTCAAGAATGGCTTATATATAAAAAAGAAAAAATGGGATGAGTCGGATAATCTTTTATATGTAGATCATTTCAATGAAAATATGCAAATGACAAAGCGAGAATTCTTTCATGGCGGTTATGTAAATAAAACTGTGATTTTCGATACAAGAAGTGGAAAAATCAATCAAATTCACTACACAGCACCCGACGGTTTCTGTTATTTAACAGAATGGTACCATTTTAAAACAGGAGCCAGTCAAGGAGTTATGCTGTTTGGCCGTGATGAAAAGGAAGCTGTATTTTTCAAAAACAAGCACCAGTTTCATACACATTGGCTTGAAACGTTATGTGAGAAAGAAAAGGACCCTATCATCATCTGTGATGGAGTCGGAAGTGCTTCAAAAGTAAATGAAATGCGTGCAGGATTGGCAAAACGATTTTACTGTGTTCACTCAAATCATTTAGATTATCCTTATACGTTAGGCAGCAAAGTTCGAAACAATCATCAATATGCGATGGAGCATATTAAGGAGTATGACGGCCTGATCGTATTAACGAATGAACAAAAAGAAGATATCATGAAGGATTTTGAGTCGAACAATAACATTTTTGTTATTCCTCATGCACCAAGAAGGCTTGAAAAATTACAAACGTATGAAAAGAAGAAAAACGAATTTGTCATGGTGGCCAGATATCATGAGGAAAAAGGGATCGATAAGGTCATAAAAGCAATGGGAATCGTAAAAAAATCCCGGCCGGATATTGTCCTGAATATATATGGCAGCGGTCCCGGCCATGAGGAATACCAGCAATTGATCGATGATCTTAAGTTAGATAATGTACATTTAAAAGGATATGTCGCAAATCCCGCTCCATTTTATCAGCAGGCGCTTGCCACATTATTAACATCAAAATTTGAGGGGTTTAGTCTCGCGATTTGTGAATCGTTTTCGTGCGCAACCCCTGTTATCAGTTTTGATGTGAAATACAGCCCGAGGGAGCTCATAAAAGAACACGAAACGGGAATGCTTGTAGAACCTGATAATATTGACATGCTTGCTGAAAGTATCATTTATTTGTACGACAACCCTGAGAGAGCCATTCAATATGGAAAAAACGCAAAGAACTTAATGGATACTGAATATAGTGAAGCACGATTATTTGAAAGATGGGAAGAAGTATTTGAAATAACGAAATAGTACGTTTTTGCACCATTTTTGTTCATTATATGAGCTTTTGCGAATGAAATAGAAGCGGATAAGGATAGAGGTGTCATGGTGAAAATCACTGCAGCAGTACCCACATACAACTCAGAACATTTTATCTCCCGCTGCCTGGATAGTCTGGTTCAACAAACCATGCCGAATAATGAGTACGAAATTATTTGTGTAGATGATTGTTCACAGGATGGCACGGTTTCAATATTAAAAAAGTACAGTGAACAGTATTCTAATATAACGGTTATAGAACGAGAAAAAAATTCGGGAGGGCCGGGGGAGCCGCGAAACCAAGCGATACGTGCTGCGAACGGTGAATACATTTTTTTTATTGATTCCGATGATTATTTAGGAATCGAAGCGTTCGAGAGAATGTATCAATTTGCAAAACAGCATGATTCAGATATTGTGCTTGGGAAAATGGTCGGTGTAAACGGCAGATCGGTCCCGCAAGCTATTTTTAAGGAAACGAAACCTGAGGCGGATCTTGTAAAATCTCCGCTTGTTTACTCAATAGGACCGACAAAACTTTTTAAAGTTTCACTGCTTAGAATGCATGACATATATTTCCCCTCTAATATACAGGCTACAGAGGATCAGGTATTTGTCATGCAGGCTTATTTAGAAGCGGACAAAATTTCTGTCTTGGCCGATTATGATTATTACTATGCTGTACAGCATGACGGCGAGCATATGACGTTTGCATACGTTGCGCCCCAAAGCTACTATGGCGCAATGAAGGTAATCATAGATATGATTCGTAATAGCCGTCTTTCACATAATCGCAAAATGAAGTTTATGGCGAAATTTTTGAATCGTCATTTTGATTTTTCCAGAACAACGGACTTTACCGTAACAATCGAGGACGAACGGGAGCAGCAAACATGGATGACAGAGCTGCATCATTTTGTTGAACAAAATATACCACGGGAAATTGATAAACTTGTTCATTCTCATACGCGGTTAAAATTACACTTTGTACGCCATAATGACCTAAAGGGCTTAAAGCAGTTTGAAGCTGATAAAGAAAATATGGCCCAATATACGTCAGTTAAAAATGGTCATATCATAGCAAACTATCCCAGCCTTATCTCATATCATTTGGCAGAGAATGAACGGATTGTTGATGACAGAAACAAAATCAGTCATTACGTGAGCGAATTTCAAATGAAGGACAACACTTTCACATTAAGAGGGTCGGTTACCCACACGGCTTTACAACCAGAGCATCAAGCTATGCAAACTTTATACGGCATTTGGGTGCACCGTGATAGAAAAACTGAAAAAATCATTTCTCCAGTGTATTCCAAGGACGGAGAATTTGAATTTCTCACGAAGTTTACTGATTTGGCTATTCATGAAGAAGATATTGGTGTTTGGGATTTCTTTATTGAATCGGGGATAGACGGCTATAAAAAACGCGCCCGAATTGGCAGCAGCAGAGAACCGTATCCTTATTCAAAATATGCTAAATATATTGGGAATAACGGGGAATATGCTTTCAGCGCACGGCCGTACTTTACTAAAACCTATGATAATTTGTCGGTGGATATCAGAAAGCAGGAAGTTCTGAAAGTCGAATTCAGAGATAATGATTCGGACCAGCATTTAACGTTCGTATTTCCTGGAAGCCAATTGTTTTTTCCGAAGCAATCTTTATTATTGCTCGAATGCAATAACCAAGAGTTTTTAATACCAATAAAAAATCAAATCAGTTCAGCTGATGGGACAGTGATACAGGTTGATCGGAATCTCGTTCAGCAAAAGTTTGCT
>NZ_JAVAXX010000297.1:0-7478 GCF_042709275.1 Bacillus sp. LR_5
GGCAAACTTTTGTTCAACTAGATTCCGGTCAACCTGTATCACTGTCCCATCAACAGAACTGATTTGATTTTTTATTGGGATTAAAAACTCTTGATTATTGCATTCCAGCAATAATAAGGATTGCTTCGGAAAGAACAATTGGCTTCCAGGAAATACGAACGTTAAATCTGAATCATTATTTTTAAATTCCACTTTCAAAACTTCTTGCTTTCTTATATCCACAGACAGATTATCGTATATTTTTGTAAAGTATGGCCTTGCGCTAAAAGCGTATTTCCCGTTATTCCCAATATATTTAGCGTGTTTTGAATAAGGATACGGTTCTCTGCTGCTGCCAATTCGGGCGCGTTTTTTATACCCGTCTATCTCCGATTCAATAAAGAAGTCCCAAACACCAATATCTTCTTCATGAACAGCCAAATCAGTAAACTTCGTGAGAAATTCAAATTCTCCGTCCTTAGAATATACCGGAGAAATGATTTTTTCAGTTTTTCTTTCGCGATGCACCCAAATGCCTAATAAAGTTTGCATAGCTTGTTGCTCTGGTTGTAAAGCCGTGTGGGTAACCGACCCTTTTAATGAAAAAGTATCGTTCTTCATTTGAAATTTGCTCACGTAATGACTGATTTTATTTCTGTCATCAATAATCCGTTCATTCTCTGTTAACTGATACGACATAAGGCTGGGATAGTTTGCTATGATATGACCATTTTCAACAGACGTAAATTGAGTCATATTTTCTTTATCAGCTTCAAACTGCTTCAAGCCCTTTAAGTCATTCTGACGTACAAAATATAATTTTAACCGCGTATGGGAATGAACAAGCTTGTCAATTTCCCGCGGAATATTTTGTTCAACAAAATGATGCAGCTCTGTCATCCATATTTGCTGTTCCTGCTCACTCTCGATCGTTACGGTAAAGTCCGTTGTTCTGGAAAAATCAAAATGGCGATTTATAAACTTCGCCATAAACTTCATTTTGCCGGTATGAGAAAGACGGCTCTCACAAATCATATCTATGATTACCTTCATTGCACCGTAGTAGTTTTGAGGCGCAACATATGCAAATGTCATATGCTCGCCGTCATGCTGTACAGCGTAGTAATAATCATAGTCGGCCAAGACAGAAATTTTGTCCGCTTTTATATAAGCTTTCATGACAAATACCTGATCCTCTGTGGCCTGTATATTAGATGGAAAATATATGTCATGCTTTCTAAGCAGTGAAACTTTAAAAAGTTTTGTCGGGCCAATTGAGTAGACAAGCGGAGATTTAACAAGATCCGCCTCAGGTTTTGTTTCTTTAAAAATAGCTTGCGGGACCGCTCTGCCGTTTACACCGACCATTTTTCCAAGCACAATATCTGAATCGTGTTGTTGTGCAAATTGATACATTCTCTCAAACGCTTCAATTCCTAAATAATCATCGGAATCAATAAAAAAGATGTATTCACCGTTCGCAGCACGTATGGCTTGGTTTCTTGGTTCTCCCGGCCCTCCCGAGTTTTCCTTTCGTTCAATAACCGTTATATTAGAATACTGTTCACTGTATTTTTTCAATATTGAAACCGTGCCATCCTGAGAACAATCATCTACACAAATAATTTCATACTCATTATTCGGCATGGTTTGTTGAACCAGACTATCCAGGCAGCGGGAGATAAAATGTTCTGAGTTGTATGTGGGTACTGCTGCAGTAATTTTCAACATTACACCTCTATCCTTATCCGCTTCTATTTCCTCACAAAAGCTCATATAATGAACAAAAATGGTATAGAAATGCACTATTTCGTCATTTCAAATACTTCTTCCCATCTTTCAAACAATCGGACTTCACTATATTCGGTATCCATTAAATTCTTTGCATTTTTTCCATATTGAATGGCTTTCTCTGGGTTGTCGTACAAATAAATGATACTCTCAGCAAGCATTTCAATATGATCAGGTTCTACAAGCATTCCCGTTTCGTGTTCTTTTATGAGCTCTCTAGGGCTATATTTCACATCAAAACTAATGACCGGGGTTGCGCACGAAAACGATTCACAAATGGCAAGACTGAACCCCTCAAATTTTGATGTTAATAAAGTGGCAAGCGCCTGCTGATAAAATGGAGCAGGATTTGCGATATACCCTTTTAAATGCACATTATCTAACTGGAGATCATCGATCAATTGCTGATATTGCTCGTGGCCAGGACCGCTGCCATAAATATTAAGGACAATATCAGGCCGAGATTTTTTTACGATTTCCATTGCTTTTATGACCTTATCAATCCCTTTTTCTTCATGATATCTGGCCACCATGACAAATTCGTTTTTCTTTTTTTCATACGTTTGTAATTTTTCAAGTCTTCTTGGGGCATGGGGAATAACAAAAATATTATTGTTCGACTCAAAGTCTTTCATGATATCTTCCTTTTGTTCATTCGTTAATACGATCAGCCCGTCATAATCTTTAATATGTTCCATCGCGTATTGATGATTTTTCCGAACTTTGCTGCCCAACGTATAAGGATAATCTAAATGATTTGAGTGAACACAGTAATATCGTTTTGCCAATCCATCACGCATTTCATTGACTTTTGAAGCACTTCCGACTCCATCACAGATGACAATAGGGTCTTTTTCTTTTTCACAAATCTTCTCAAGCCAATGTGTATGAAACGTGTGCTTGTTTTTGAAAAATACAGCTTCCTTTTCATCTCGTTCAAACAGCATAACTCCTTGGCTGGCTCCTGTATTAAAATGGTGCCATTCCGTTAAATAGCAAAAGCCGTCTGGTGCTGTGTAGTGAATTTGATTGATTTTTCCGCTTCTCGTATCGAATAATACCGTTTTATTTACATAAGCGTCATGAAAGTATTCCCGCTTTGTCATCTGCATATTTTCATTGAAGTGATCTACATATAAAAGGTTATCCAACTCATCCCACTTTTTCTTTTTCATATATAAACCATTCTTAAAGTATTCCGTTTCTAATTTTTCCTCATTATGATACACGGCATAGGGTTCTTCAAAGCGATTGCGATTTTGTTCATAATAACTTTGTTGTGCATTCCCGACTTTTATATGCTTATGCTGATTTTTATAGTCATCATAAATATTAAGGATATTTACATCAGCATGCAGCCTTCCTGCGTTCTTCAGCTCTTTCTCAATCTGATCATAATTGTCTTTAAAATCAAGTGTGACCAAATCGATTTTATGGCCGCGCTCCGCAAATGTAAAAGATCTTGACATCATAGAGCTTGTAATGCCGCCTTTTTCAATGTCTATTTCATATATTAGTGAAAAGATCCTTCTCATCTTCAAGCCCCTTCTTTTGGTAAAGCTTTCTCTGCTATTTTTTTGCAAACAGCCGCTTCATTAATTTTCTCCTAAGTCCCTCGGCTGTATGAACATGCAAATAATTATTTTCTACTGCCAAAGTAATTTGCCAGCCCAAAATACTTTGTTCAGATGATGGAATTTCCTTTGGATCGGTGACTCGTACACTCGATGCAAAGAAGCTATTATCCCACTCTGAACAGAGATACAATTCAATCATGGACAGCTGATCTAATACAGAATGAACATAGAGAGTACCGCTTACAGTAAACATCAGCTCTTCCTCACTGCTTACTTTTGCGTTATATGTAATTTCAGTACCGCTCTTCTTATTTTTTAATTTCCAATACATTTTGTGACGGCCTACAGAATGGGTCGGAACGTCGCCTTTAAACTCGACCTTGGCTGACAAATATAAGTCGGATTTTGATTGCCATTCTGCCGTTAACAGCTCAACATCCATATCTTTTAAGTGATTATTAAAAGGCACCTGATCAATTAGTTTGTCTACAAAACGTTTGCGGGTAAATGGTTCTTCAGAAACATAGTAAATATTTGTGCGAGGTCCCGTTTTTTCAATCGTGTCATGATATCTCTTCAATGAAGGGACCACGAACGCATCAAGGTGGCCTATTTCCTTTTCAGGATTGTCTAACAGCTCATTCGTCTCTATAAAACCTAAGTACATGGATGAACATTTAACCGAAAGAGACTTCAGTGTTTTATATATCTCGAATTCTGATGTTAAAAATAAATATTCCGTCTTATTTATCAAGCGGCTTAGAAAATAATAGGAAAGTTCATTTTCTGAATACAATACATTGACTATATTCTCTTTTTCGTCAAAAATGACAATTTTTTCAGTTGTTTCATCATTCTTATACCATTTGGTCATATAACAGGTGCCATCTGCTCTTAAGTAAAGATGCTGCTTCGGTTTGTTAGTCTCCAGATTCATGTACATTAAACTGTGTACATAGCCGGATGAATCGTATTCTTCTCTTTTAAACCTTTGCCTGTTTTCATTAAAGTAATCAATAACAGCAAGTTCTCCTGATGCTGTAAACCTTTGGTATTTGATATAACGCCCATTATGGTAATAGCGGTAAATGGGCTTGTTCGGTTCTTGAATATATGTTAAACCTTCTTGTTCAATCGGATGCTTAATTTTATCTTTCTGAGGTTCATATCCTTTAAAGTAGCTGTACATATTGATAACAGCAGCATCTTTAAAAGAAGAAGGCCCATTAGGCTCATGATTAAAAGTGACAATTTCCATTGGATAATTCCAATCGATTGTATTAATACTAAACTTTTTTGCAGCCTGCAGTCTTGAACAAACATATGCTAATTTTGGGGTAGAAACCTTCATCGTCATCATCTATTTTTTACCTTTCGAAAAAATTCGTACAGTCACATTTTCAGAACTACATTATATCATTTTTACTGAGCTGGCTCTAGAGATGAGGAAGCAGTTACATCTATAGATTTTTTAGGTCAGCGTAAACCGGTTTCTCTATCAATTGATGTTATTTTTTAGTATTTCCTTGATCTCAAAGTTACTGAATTGACTCTTGTTTAATATTGGTTTTTCTTATATGATTAAATGTGTTTAACAGAATGAAAATAGGGTATTGATGAGAAAAGAAACTCAAACATTTTAAATACTCAGCATACATAAAGCTGAACCCTAAATCTGTTTTTAAGGAAGGTGCTTTGAAATTGAAAAAAGTACGTAAAGCCATAATCCCTGCCGCAGGTCTCGGAACGAGATTCTTGCCGGCTACAAAAGCAATGCCGAAAGAAATGCTTCCTATCGTTGATAAGCCAACCATTCAATACATAATTGAAGAAGCTGTTGAAGCCGGTATTGAGGATATTATTATCGTAACAGGAAAAAGCAAGCGTGCGATTGAGGATCATTTTGATTACTCTCCTGAGCTTGAAAGAAACTTAGAAGAAAAAGGAAAGATTGAACTCCTTGAAAAAGTGAAAAAAGCTTCTAACCTGGCTGATATTCACTATATCCGCCAAAAAGAGCCTAAGGGACTCGGACACGCTGTATGGTGTGCGCGCAACTTTATTGGCGATGAGCCGTTTGCGGTCCTGCTTGGAGACGATATTGTTCAAGCAGAAACACCTGGATTACGCCAATTAATGGATGAATATGAAAGAACACTTTCTTCTATTATCGGTGTTCAGCAAGTGCCTGACGAAGAAACACACCGCTACGGCATAATCGACCCACTGACTAGTGATGGCCGCCGTTACCAGGTGAAAAACTTCGTTGAAAAGCCGCCTAAAGGCACTGCACCTTCTAACCTTGCCATCTTAGGCCGTTACGTATTCACACCTGAGATCTTCATGTACTTAGAGGAGCAGCAGGTTGGCGCCGGCGGAGAAATTCAGCTGACGGATGCCATTCAAAAGCTAAATGAAATTCAAAGAGTGTTTGCTTACGACTTTGAAGGCAAGCGTTATGATGTTGGTGAAAAGCTGGGCTTTATCACAACAACTCTTGAGTTTGCGATGCAGGATAAAGAGCTTCGCGATCAGCTCGTTCCATTTATGGAAGGTTTACTAAACAAAGAAGAAATCTAAGCAAAAAGGCTATTGGACATTCATCCAATAGCCTTTTCTTATTTCGACATCAAGGTCAGCGTATGCTCTTCATTATCAACTGCAAAAACCTGATCAGCTGTATTCACAAGAAAACGATTCTTGCTGCTGTCATACAATACATCACTGTCACTTAAAGATAGTGACGCCGGAGTAACAGGAGAAATGTTGTGAAAGATAAGCTCAGAGGCTCTATCATTCTCCAGCACATAACTGATTTTTTCATAATCAAAATCCAGCGTTTTTCTGCCGTCAGCTGTATCTCCTTCAGTATATCCATTCAATTTCGATTGGATGCTGCTGCTGCTGTCTCCCAGGAATTTCAGAAAGTATTCATAGGAAGATGCTGCATTTTGCGAGACATAAGGTGTAAAGGCAGCAGCCCGCAATTCAGCATGTTTCACGTTTGTTGTCACAGCGCTCTTTTTCACAAAATAAGACTGCCCGTCAAACTTTATTTTCGCTGCTTGTTTGCCTTTTGCAGCCACCGTCACCCCGGTACCGAATGGCAGTGTAACATTAGCCTTCTGTTTCAAATCTTGATCCTTATAAGCAGACGCTTTTTCATCTGCTATAAACCCTAGCTTGTTGACTGCGGTTAAGCGTTCCTCTGCCTTGCCCTTTGCATCGCCTTGATGGTTCTTCACTTCATTTTGCGGAATAGCGCCAAACGAAGCAATTGTACGAAGCGGGGCATTAAAGAACATTGTTCCTGCAGTAAAAACCGTCAGGATAGACAAAATAGCAATTTGAACAGCATTAGCCAGGGATTTCGGCTTTTTCTTCTTTTGGCGGAAACGGGCAAACGCTTCAGGATCTTCTTTCTTCCGCTCTTCCGTTTGCTCTTTTTTATATGTCTCTTTTTCTTTTTTCGACAGCTTATTAAACCAGTCAATAAACGCTTTGTACTCTTTGACAACCGTTTTTGTTTCATCAAACATACGAAGCTCGCCGTAGTGCATCCAAGCGACGCGGTCACACATCTTTTCAATCTGGCCGATGGAGTGGCTGACAAAGAAAATGGTTTTTCCTTGCTTTTTAAACTCATTAATTCTGTCTACACACTTCTGATAAAACGTTTGGTCCCCTACGGAGAGCGCTTCATCAATAATTAAAATGTCAGGGTCAATATGCACGGAAATCGCGAAACCGAGACGCGATTTCATACCGCTGGAATAGTTTTTAACCGGCTGATTAATAAAATCGCCAATCTCGGCAAACTCCACGATGCTGTCGTACATATCATCAATTTCTTTATTGGTTAACCCCATCATTAAACACTTGAGCCGGACATTGTCCCGGCCCGTCAATTGGTTATTTAAACCGGCAGCAATCGCAATCAGCGACGGCTGGCCGTTCATTTCAATTTCACCGCTGGTCGGCGGAATAATTTTAGCCAGCAGGTTAGACATGGTCGATTTCCCTGACCCGTTTATCCCTACAAAGCCGATTGTCTCTCCCTCATACACGTCAAAGGAGACATTCCGCACAGCAAAAAAACCATTATCCTTAGCCGGAAAAAACAATCCTTTA
>NZ_JAVAXX010000298.1:0-7449 GCF_042709275.1 Bacillus sp. LR_5
CTTAAAACCGGAGCGGTCAGCTCCGGTTTTATTATTCGTGTTCTATGACTTCTGTGAAAATTGAGGTGGTTAAATTGTACAAGCCCGTTAGCTTGTTTCTTTTCTTTCTCATTCTAGCTGCGGCCATTCATACAAATGCTGTTCAATCTGCAGATGAAGCAATAAGCAAGGCAGCTGTTTTGATCCGTCAGCCATGGCTTAATGAAGTCATGACGGGGATCACGCATCTTGGTGCTTCTTCTTTTCTGCTCCCTCTAATTGTCATCATTGGAGCAGGCATGTTTTTCTACAGAAAAACATGGGACGGCCTGTTGATGCTCTTAGTATTCGGCACAGATCGGCTGTTAAACAAAGTCTTAAAAGAATGGATCGAAAGAGTGAGGCCTGATTTTGCACCGCTGGTTCATGAATCATCCTTCAGTTTTCCGAGCGGCCATTCCATGAATGCTGCTTGTGTCTATCCTGTTATTGCTTACTTTTTAGTGAAACACCTCCCGTTTTTGTCCAAGCATAAAAAAATGGTATATATCATAGCCGGTGTAATTGCTGTTTTAGTCGGCATAAGCAGAGTGTATCTGGGGGTTCATTTTGTGACGGATGTGTTAGGCGGCTTTAGCCTCGGCTTGCTTCTGTTTTTCCTAGTAAAAGGTTTTGACGAAAAGATTAAGCGGTTTCGACAAAAATAGAGAGAGGAAAACACAGCAAAAACGCCAATATGTTAAAGAAATAAGAGGGAGGGGATCTTGATGATGTTATCCGTGTTTAAAAAGAAGTCTTGTTCCTATGACGTGACAATATTTCAGACACCCCGGTTTGGCGAAAAAAAGGGCTACAGAGCCGTCTATCGAACTGAACTGAACGGGAGCGATCATCAAGACGTGCTGAAAAGAGCATTCTCTTTGTTTAATGTATTCGACACTGTTCCGAGTGATTATGATGCAAGATTCATGGCCACAGGGGACGTGATCCTGATTGACGAGGGCAGAAAAGGGAAAACATATTATCAACTGCTTCCCGCCGGCTGGAGGAAAATCAATCGTCTGATTGTACAAACGACATAATGAAAAGAAAACTGCGGAAACCCGCAGTTTTCTGCAGTTTTAAGGCTTGCGTTTGGCAGCAGAATATTCTTTCCCGTGTGCTTCTTCAGCTGCAATGATATCTTTTTCAGGTATATGATTGTTCTTTTTTTGGCCGGTGATCCGGTTACGATGTTTTTTACCCATGTCCTCCCTCCTTCCTGCGGTTAGGTTTTCAAATTAACACCCCGATTATCCGTTTTTCTGAGGAAGAGCCTAACAGATCCTCGAACATTTCTTTTTTCGACATATTCCTTTATAATCAATGCTGAAGTTTGTTTCATCATGACATTCGTTGTAAAATGGACGGGCTGGATGATAATTTAGATTTACAGGAGGATATGAGATGAGTGTACATATAGGTGCTGAAAAAGGACAAATTGCGGATACAGTGCTTTTGCCGGGAGATCCTCTCAGAGCAAAATTTATTGCAGAAACGTATCTTGAAAATGTAGAATGCTACAATGAAGTCAGAGGCATGTATGGATTTACGGGTACATATAAAGGTAAAAAAATCTCAGTACAAGGCACGGGAATGGGCGTTCCGTCTATTTCAATTTATGTGAATGAATTAATTCAAAGCTACGATGTGCAAAATCTAATAAGAGTCGGTTCCTGCGGCGCTATTCGTAAAGATGTCAAAGTGCGAGACGTCATTTTGGCGATGACCTCCTCAACTGATTCACAAATGAACAGAGTTGCTTTCGGAAGCGTTGATTTTGCGCCTTGTGCAGATTTTGAGCTTTTAAAAAATGCCTATGATGCCGCAAAGGATAAAGGTGTGCCGGTGACTGTAGGAAGCGTATTTACAGCTGACCAGTTCTACAACGACGATTCGCAAATTGAAAAACTTGCAAAATACGGTGTGCTTGGTGTTGAAATGGAAACAACTGCATTGTATACATTAGCAGCGAAGCACGGAAGAAAAGCCCTGTCAATTCTCACCGTGAGTGATCACGTATTAACAGGAGAAGAAACGACAGCGGAAGAGCGTCAAACGACATTTCATGATATGATAGAAGTGGCTTTACATTCCGTATCACAATAAAATATATCAAGAGGCGTGCTGGGTGCCGGCAGCCTCTTCTTTATGAATGCGGAAACGATTGATAAAAGGAAGGTAATGTAATATGAAAAAGTCCGGTAAATGGTTCTCACTGGCTGCCGCTCTGAGTGTAACGGCAATAGTCGGAGCCGGCTGCAGCATGTCGAACGGAGATGCTCAAAAGGATACGAAAACCACAGCAGAAACAAAGCAAACAGAACAAAAAACAGCTGACAGCAAAAAATCAAACACTCAAAACAGTGAGTTTTCATTGGAAAGCCAGTATTTCAATGATATTAAAAAAGTCGATGGTCTGGAAACCATTCAAAATCCAGAAAATATACTCGCGCTTGTCAATAAACAATATGCACTGCCCGGAAACTATGAACCTAGCGATCTTGTCATACCAGATGTAGAGTTTTCTTTTGAAGAAAAGATTCAAAAACGTTACATCAGAAAAGAAGCGGCCGACGCATTAAAAACAATGTTCGATGCTGCCAAAAAGGAAGGCTATGAACTGGCAGCTGTCTCAGGGTACCGTTCGTATGACAGACAGAAAGTCATTTTTGACAATGAAGTAAGCCTAAAAGGGGAAAAGAAGGCAAAGGAAGCGGTTGCTTACCCGGGTGAAAGCGAGCACCAAACAGGCCTCGCGATGGACATTTCGAGCCGGAGCAATGGCTTTGAGCTAAATGAAGCGTTCGGAAGCACGGCAGACGGGAAATGGGTGCAGGACAATGCTTATAAATATGGCTTTATCATTCGCTATCCGAAAAATAAAGAAGATATCACGAAATATGAATATGAGCCATGGCATCTGCGCTATGTAGGCAAAAAAGCCGCAAAGGTCATCCAAGATAATGATTTAACGCTTGAAGAGTACTTTGAAAAAGTGAAGAAAATTTAAAATGAAAAGCCCGCTTACACTAGATAAGCGGGCTTCATTGTGTCTGGTGAATCTAGCATTTGTTCTATGCTTACCAGAAGAATAAACCAGCAAGAGCGACCCCTGTAATTAAACCGAGGGAAATACCGTAAGCTGCTCCGTATCCCCAATAACCGCCCCAATATCCGTAACCGAAACCTCTTGGCCCTCCGCCGGTCGGAGCTATAAAAACTCTGTCTCTTGTTACACGGGTAATTCTGCCGACGTGAACTCTCCCGCCTCTCTCTGTAATTCTGACGACTTTACCTTGATGGTTTTTGCAAAGATGATAATATCTCTCCAATATTGTTCCCCTCCTATCCTGACTTTCTATCAGCATATGATAGATAGGAAAAAAAGGTTGGACGAAAACAGGGGGCGATACGCCGTTTTACTTGTACGCGATAAAAATACAATGACCCATGTACTCACTATATAACTGCATGAGCTGATAATGTGTTTGAAGCGTATCGTAATAGATGGGATCAATCGTTTGCGATAAATCCATTTCTGTGGTTGGTTCAAATTCCATGTCTTCCGGAAGAAGTGTCATCGCTTCTGTTTTTTGAAAGCCATAGGATCTTAGGAGTTTATGCCATTCGCTTTCTTCATGTAAGCAAGTAAATCCGTAAAAATCCATCATTTGCTTCTTTTCTGCAGGGGGCATCGGTTTTTTTAAAGCAGCTTCGATACCAATCAGCATCCCGCCGGGTTTTAAAACTCTTGAAATTTCTTGAAGAGAGGATGTCAGGCGTGAAAAACTGAGGACCGATTCTGACAGGACGCAGGAAAAGGACTCAGAAGAAAACGGGAGATGTTCCAGCTCCGCCTGATATGCAGGGATGGCAAGCCCTTCATTCGCAAATCTTTTTTTCGCTTTCTCAAGCATAATAGGATCTTTATCAACGACTGTTACAGGATACAGCAAATGTCCTAAATAAGCCGCCGTTTGCCCTGTTCCGCATCCGGCATCAAGAATCGGCTGATCCGGAGAGGGTGCAGCCTTTTGCAAGACCGCTTTTGAAAAAGCCAGCCCGCCTGGGTGCGCCCCTGCGACACCGAATAAGGACAGCATTTCTAAATATCGGCTCAATATCGAATCCTCCTTTTTCCTTATCATATGTCGTATAAAGACATAGGTTTATGAAAAGCAAAAGAAGGGCGTTTCTCTTTCATTTCTGCTCCGAGTTGACGAATAAGAATTCGTCCATGATAATAATGTAAGAAGAAAAAGGTGGTGTTTAATTGAAACGGCAATTAAAATTGTTTTTTATTGTGCTGATCACTGCAGTTGTCGCTTCGGCGCTTACTTTATTTATTACGGGCAATTCCAGTATCCTGGGCCAAAAATCAGCAAGCACAGGAGACAGTAAGTTCGACAAATTAAATAAAGCGTATGAGCAAATCAAAAGTGATTATTACCAAAAAACAGATGATGACAAATTAGTAGACGGAGCAATTAAAGGAATGATTCAATCACTGGATGATCCGTACTCTACATATATGGATCAAGAGCAAGCGAAATCATTCGACGAGACGATTTCAGCATCTTTTGAAGGAATCGGAGCCCAAGTAGAGGAGAAAGACGGAGAAATCCTTATTGTATCCCCAATTAAAGGTTCACCTGCTGAAAAAGCCGGCATCAAACCGAGAGACCAAATCATTAAGGTGAATGGAAAAAGCGTAAAAGGCATGAATGTAAATGAAGCCGTCGCTTTAATCCGAGGCAAAAAGGGCACAAAGGTGAAGCTTGAACTGAACAGAGCGGGAGTGGGGAATATCGATCTTTCGATTAAGCGCGATACCATTCCTGTAGAGACTGTCTATTCAGAGATGAAAGATAACAACATCGGAGAAATTCAAATCACTTCTTTCTCTGAAACAACAGCTAAAGAGCTGACAGATGCGATTGACAGTTTAGAGAAAAAAGGCGCCAAAGGCTATATTTTAGACTTGAGAGGCAACCCGGGCGGCTTAATGGAACAGGCGATTACGATGAGCAACCTGTTCATTGATAAAGGGAAAAACATCATGCAGGTTGAATACAAAAACGGTTCAAAAGAAGTCATGAAGGCCGAAAAAGAACGGAAAGTGACCAAGCCGACCGTCGTTTTAGTAAATGACGGTACAGCAAGCGCAGCCGAAATTATGGCCGCTGCCCTTCATGAATCGTCAAACGTACCGTTAATCGGCGAGACGACATTCGGAAAAGGTACAGTGCAAACGGCAAAAGAATATGATGATGGCTCTACTGTCAAACTGACAGTTGCCAAATGGCTGACTGCTGACGGCGAATGGATTCACAAAAAAGGCATCAAGCCTCAAGTGAAAGCTGAGCTGCCTGATTACGCGAAGCTGCCGTATTTGGACGCAGATAAAACGTACAAATCAGGTGATACAGGCACAAACGTTAAAGTGGCTCAGAAAATGCTCAAAGCACTTGGTTACAAGGTAAACGTTAACAGTACGTATGACCAGGACTTTGTATCTGTCGTCAAACAGTTCCAGAAAAAAGAGAAGCTGAAAGAGACAGGCATACTGACTGGCGATACAACAACGAAATTAATGATAGAACTTCAAAAGAAGCTGTCTGATAATGATACGCAAATGGAAAAGGCAATTGAAACACTGAAAAAAGAAATGTAAAAAAAACCATACGCGGCTGCCGCGTATGGTTTTTTTATGCGCCCTTTTGATTTGGATTAGCGTTTTGTTTTTGGCCAAATAAACCTTCAATGACAGGATTGGATCCCGCGTTTTTAACGAACAGCGGATTCAGGATGACCACAGCGATCATGTTGGCGGCCAATCCCCAGAATCCTTCATAAATGCCATGTGCGGATTGAGTGGTATACACAATAAACGTAACCGCAAGGCCAGCTAATAATCCGATAACTGTCGCTTCTTTCGTTTGGTTTTTCCAGAACAGGCTGACAGCAATCGCCGGGAAGATTTGCACCATGCCGGATACACCTAATAGCTGGAGTGTCACTAAGGCAGTCGGGAACAGCATTCCAAACAGCAGCGCGAGACCGATGACAACAAACACCATTGAACGTGTGACGAGGGTCAGCTTGCTTTGCGACACATTCGGATGAATCAAATCCCGGTATAGGTTGTTGGCGAATAAATTCGATGCGCCGATTGCCATAATGGAACAAGGTATTAATGAAGCAAGAGCGATAGTGGCATATGCAAAGCCTTGTGCCACGCCGCCGTAAGATGTTTGAATCAAATGCAGCAGCGCGAGTCTTGGATTTGTATCTTCCGGCAGAACAAGAAAGGCGATAAAGCCAAGAAAAATGACCAAAATTAACACAATATTGTAAAGCGGCAAAAACATGCTGTTTTTTCTTACTGCATCAGCGCTTTTCGCCGTGAAAACACCTGTAGCGGCATGTGCCCACATAAAAAGTGCCAGAGCGGAAACAATAGATGCTGTGATAAACCAAGGAATGCCTTTTGGCCCTTCTGACGGTATCGTCAGCATTTGCGGCGCTTCCTTCACTAACGTGTCAATCATTGGCGTCCAGCCGTTAAAATGAATGAGAGGGAGGGACACCACCATAAACAGCATAATGACCCATACTAAAATGTCCTTAATGATGGCTGTATATGTGGGCCCTTTAATCCCGCTGAAGAATGTGTAAAGAGCAACAAGAATAAATGAAATGATCACAACGAATTTTACGTTAATATAGCCAGTGCCGGCAACCTGAAGCGTGTCTTGAATGCCGCTCAGCTGAAGGCATATGTACGGAATAAGCATGAGTACCCCAACGATGGCAACGAGGCTTGCCAAAAGCTTACTGTTAAAACGTTCCCGGGCATAATCCGCGAGTGTTGTTAGTTTATGAATTTTCGCAACATTCCAAAGTTTTGGTAAGAAGAAGTAGGCGATAAAGTAGGCCAACACAGAATAAGGAATGGCGAAAAATGCAACACTTCCGCCTGTAAAAGCAGTACTGGTCAACCCTAAGAAAGTATAGGCCGTATAAAGGTCAGCGCCTACTAAAAACCAGACGAGAAGACCGCCGAAGCGTCTGCCGCCGACAGACCATTCTTCCACAGAAGTGCGCGAGGATTTGTCTCTTCCGGCGAGAAAGCCGAGACAGACAACGGTTAAAACAATAATAGAAGTAATGAGAAGTGCAGTCAGATTCCCTTGCATTATTCAAGTCCTCCATCTTTTTTTTGCATCTGATAAATGCCAAACGAGCATAACGGCGTAACAATAATCCACAGCAGCAGCCAAAAGTGGAAAAACGGCAGGCCGAACATAATCGGTTCTATTCGATTCACAAGCGGCAAAAGCGCGAGCTGAACGAATGGCAAAAGAATGAGAATAACAATAAGTGCTTTTTTAACCATTTACTTTCCTCCTGAAACATGATAATTCT
>NZ_JAVAXX010000299.1:0-7434 GCF_042709275.1 Bacillus sp. LR_5
CGGCTTCGGATTCAGACGGCTCAGCATTATTGATGTAGAAAATGGCGGACAGCCTTTATCATATGAAGATGAAACATATTGGATTATCTTTAACGGAGAAATCTATAACTATATTGAACTGAGAGAAGAACTTGAAGCAAAGGGGTACACATTCAACACGGATTCGGACACAGAGGTTCTTCTTGCGACTTACCGTCACTATAAAGAAGAAGCGGCGTCCAAACTGCGCGGTATGTTTGCCTTTCTGATTTGGAATAAAAACGATCATGTGCTTTATGGAGCAAGAGATCCATTCGGCATTAAACCGTTGTACTATACAACAATCAATGATCAGGTTTATTTTGCCTCAGAGAGAAAAAGTTTAATGGTTGCTCAGAATGATATTGAAATAGATAAAGAGGCATTGCAGCAGTACATGTCTTTCCAATTTGTTCCTGAACCGAGCACGCTTGATGCCCATGTGAAAAAAGTAGAGCCGGGTTCACAGTTCACAATCCGCCCGGACGGCGATATCACATTCAAAACGTATTTCAAAGCGAACTTCAAGCCGGTTCAGACTGAAGAAGACAAGCTTGTGAAAGAAGTCAGAGACGCGATCTATGACTCTGTAAACGTTCATATGAGAAGTGACGTTCCTGTCGGTTCGTTCCTGTCTGGCGGGATTGATTCTTCCTTTATTGTGTCTGTTGCGAAGGAATTTCATCCAAGCTTAAAAACATTCTCTGTCGGCTTTGAACAGCAGGGCTTCAGTGAGGTTGATGTAGCGAAAGAAACGGCAGCGGCGCTGGGCATTGAAAATATCAGCAAAGTCATTTCGCCTGAGGAATACATGAATGAGCTTCCGAAGATCGTTTGGCATTTTGATGACCCGCTTGCTGATCCGGCAGCGATTCCGTTGTACTTTGTTGCAAAAGAAGCGAAAAAACATGTAACGGTTGCTTTATCAGGTGAAGGAGCGGATGAGCTCTTCGGCGGATATAACATTTACCGTGAACCGCTTTCGCTTAAACCGTTTGAACGGATTCCGTCCGGCTTGAAAAAGATGCTTCTGCACGTTGCTGCCGTTATGCCTGAAGGTATGAGAGGGAAGAGCCTGCTTGAGCGCGGCTGCACTCCGCTTCAGGATCGTTATATCGGTAACGCGAAAATCTTTGAAGAGTCTGTCAAAAAGCAGCTGTTGAAGCATTATAATCCGAACCTTTCATATCGCGATGTGACGAAGACTTACTTTACAGAAAGCAGCTCGTACAGCGATATCAACAAAATGCAGTATGTCGATATCCACACTTGGATGCGCGGCGACATTTTGTTAAAGGCGGATAAAATGACGATGGCGAATTCTTTGGAACTGCGTGTGCCGTTCTTGGATAAAGTCGTATTCGACGTCGCTTCAAAAATTCCTGATGAGCTGAAAACGAAGAACGGCACGACGAAGTATCTTCTTCGCAAAGCCGCTGAAGGAATTGTGCCTGAGCACGTATTAAACCGCAAAAAGCTTGGTTTCCCTGTACCGATCCGTCATTGGCTGAAAAACGAAATGAACGAATGGGTACGGAATATTATTCAAGAAAGCCAAACGGATGCTTATATCCATAAGGATTATGTCCTTCAGCTTCTTGAAGACCATTGTGCGGACAAGGCTGATAACAGCCGTAAAATTTGGACTGTGCTAATCTTTATGATCTGGCACAGCATCAATATTGAAAAACGGTATATGCCTGAAGAGCTGAGCCATCAGCCTAAAGAAGTCATCTTTGTGTAACAGACAACAAGGCTTTCGAGTAGTCGAAAGCCTTGTTGTTATCCTTTTATTTCTCCATCATCATTGATTTACCCAATCCGTACGGAATATTCAGAAAAATGATATAATGATATTTTTTTCTAGGGGAGAAGAAGCATGCAAAAACAAAAACAAGAGCTGCACCGCGGACTCGAAGAAAGGCATATTTCTTTAATGTCTTTAGGAGCTGCTATAGGAGTAGGGTTGTTCCTCGGCTCCGCATCAGCTATTCAATTAGCAGGGCCTGGTATTTTGGTAGCGTATGCCGCAAGCGGCCTGGTCATGTTTTTTATTATGAGAGCGCTTGGGGAAATGGCCATTCAAAAACCGGTCGCAGGCTCCTTCAGCAGGTATGCGCGTGACTATTTGGGACCGCTTGCAGGCTATTTAACAGGGTGGAACTACTGGTTTTTATGGGTTGTCACCTGTATGGCCGAAATTACTGCTGTCGGCATCTATATGGGGTTCTGGTTTCCTGACGTGCCAAACTGGATTTGGGCATTATCGGCGCTGGTCATTATGACGGGTGTTAATTTCCTGGCTGTCAAAGCTTACGGTGAGCTGGAATTTTGGTTCGCATTGATTAAAATTGTTGCGATCTTATCCATGATTGCTGTCGGTTTATTGATGATTATTGCAGGAGTCGGCAATGGGGGCATTGCAACTGGAATCAGCAATTTATGGAACAACGGTGGATTTTTCCCTCATGGAATAAAAGGGGTTTTATTGTCACTTCAAATGGTGATGTTCGCCTATTTAGGGATTGAAATGATCGGGGTGACGGCTGGCGAGGTGAAAAACCCGCAAAAATCGTTAGCCAAAGCAATTGATACAGTATTTTGGCGGATTTTGATTTTTTATGTAGGCGCTTTATTCGTCATTATGTCTATTTATCCGTGGCAGGAAATTGGCTCTCAGGGAAGCCCATTTGTTCTCACGTTCCAAAAAGTGGGCATTCCATCAGCTGCAGGCATCATTAACTTTGTCGTGTTGACAGCCGCGCTGTCTTCATGCAACAGCGGTATTTTCAGCACAGGGCGGATGCTGTTTAACTTGGCGGAACAGAAAGAGGCGCCACAAGCATATGGTCAGCTGACGAAAGGCGGCATCCCGGGTAAAGCTGTTCTGGCTTCAGCGGGGGCTTTATTAGTTGGAGTGCTGTTAAACTATGTTGTCCCTGCGAAGGTATTTACTTGGGTTACAAGTATTGCGACGTTCGGAGCGATATGGACGTGGGCAATCATTTTGCTTTCTCAAATCAAATACAGGAAAAGTTTGAAGCCGGAAGAAAAGAAACAATTAAAGTACAAAATGCCTTTATTTCCGTTTACGTCTTATGTGTCATTGGCATTTCTAGCATTCGTCGTCATTCTTATGGCTTACAGCCCTGATACAAGAGTAGCCGTGATTATCGGGCCGATATGGTTTCTCATCTTGCTGGCTGTGTACTATGGAAAAGGGTTTCACAAAAAAAATGCGGCTGCTGCCAGCGAACGAAATATCAGCTGACAAAAAGAGCTCCCAGTGGGCTCTTTTTGTGTGTGCTCATAGAAAATAGAGAACAGGAAAGAATAGGTATGTGTGTTTGCAGAGGCTGTTTATAGTTTTGTGATAAGATAAAAGTCATACGTTTCATGCTATATGTGAACGTTTTATGGAAAAATTGAAACCCGAACTGTGATGACGTCCGGGTTAACGATGGTTATTGCTTTCAAATATAATTTGAAAAATGGTAAAGTAAGACGAAGCAGGTCTTATGTTTGTTGAAGAAATTTATAATATTGGCCCTTTTCTACATATTCTGACCGTATTCTTTGCATATCTTTTCGGTCTTCTTCCGTCAAAGGGCGGATGACTTTTGCAGGGCGGCCAAAGGCGAGATGGCCAGGCGGAATGGTTTTTCCAGGCGGGACAAGACTGCCGGCACCAATAAAAGCGCCTTCGCCAATTTCGGCTCCGTCTAAAATGATTGAGCCCATGCCGATTAAGGCGTTCTTGCGGATAACAGCGCTATGAAGTGTAACCTGATGGCCTATCGTGGCGTCATCTTCAATGAGCAGCGTCTGGTTCGGGCTTTGATGGAGGCAGCTTAAATCCTGGATATTGACTCTGTTTCCGATTCTGGTCGGCGCAACATCTCCCCTTATGACAACAGAAAACCAAATGCTGGACTGTTCTCCGATCACGACATCACCGGTAATTGTTACATTATCAGCTATAAAGGCTGTTGGGTGGATATCTGGCTTGTGTTCCTTATAAGGGTAGATCATAAGATTCATCCTTCTTTCTCTATTTAAATTTCGTATGAGGTGAAGAGCATGTGGACCTGGAAAGCAGACAGACCTGTTGCCGTGATTGTAATTATTCACGGGGCAAGTGAATATCACGGACGATATAAATGGCTGATTGAAATGTGGCGGTCTTCGGGTTATCACGTTGTCATGGGCGATTTGCCTGGACAGGGAACAACGACAAGAGCGAGAGGGCATATTCGCTCGTTTCAAGAATACATTGATGAAGTAGATGCTTGGATAGATAAAGCGCGAACCTTTGATCTGCCGGTTTTTCTGCTAGGTCACAGCATGGGCGGTCTGGTCGCGATTGAATGGATTAAACAGCAAAGAAATCCCAAGATTACGGGAATTATTTTATCATCACCGTGTCTCGGACTGCAAATTAAAGTCAATAAAGCGCTTGATCTTGCATCAAAAGGCCTGAATGTCATCGCTCCGTCACTTAAGGTTGATTCGGGATTATCAATTGATATGGCGACGCGCAATGAGGACGTCATCGAGGCTGACCAAAATGATTCGTTATACGTCAGGAAAGTTTCTGTCAGATGGTACAGAGAGCTTTTAAAGACAATTGAATCGGCAATGGTGCCGACAGAGGCATTTTTGAAAGTTCCGCTTCTTGTGATGCAAGCCGGTGATGACAAGCTTGTTGACAAAACGATGGTCATCAAGTGGTTTAATGGTGTTGCTTCTCATAATAAAGCATACAGAGAGTGGGAAGGGCTTTACCATGAGATCTTCAATGAACCCGAGAGAGAAGATGTTTTTAAAGCAGCAAGAGCGTTTACTGATCAATATATTTGAACTAGTAGGGGGTGCATGTGTTGACAGTACCGGAACATCCTTTTGGATTGATGGCAAAGGTATATCGAGATATTTTTCCGCTCGTTCATCAAGAGCTGGACATATGGAAGCAAAAATCAGAATCGATTCATAACAGTGAATTGAAAGCACAGGCAACCGCAAGTATTCGGGACAAAACGTTTCACTGTGAAGGCGGCGGCATACTGGCCTTATTGTCAGGCAGCCAAAAGCAGAAATGTGTCGAGTTTATCATCGCGTATCAAACGATTAGTGATTATTTGGACAATCTGTGTGACCGCAGCACCTCGCTGGACCCGCAGGATTTTCGGATGCTCCATGCCTCAATGCAGGACGCACTGACAGTTGGGGCGGAACTGCAAAACTATTATCAATTCAGGGAAGAACAGGATGACAGCGGATATCTGCACGAACTGGTCAAAACGTGCCAGCGTGTCCTTGGTTCCATTGAGCACTATGACATGATTAAACCTTATCTGCTTGAACTGTGCGGCTATTATTGCGATTTGCAGGTGCATAAGCACGTTATTGAGCATGAGCGTGTTCCGCGGCTTGAAAAGTGGTTTACTCAATATGAATCAGAGCTGCCTGAGATGGAATGGTATGAATTTTCAGCCTGTGCAGGCTCAACGTTAGGCATTTTCTGTCTGGTTGCGTATTCGTTCCAGCCTGATTTCACAGAAAGCACCGCTAAAAAAATCCGAGACAGTTATTTTCCTTACATACAGGGTCTTCATATTCTTCTTGATTATTTGATTGATCAAGAGGAGGACTTGCTGGAAGGAGACTTGAATTTCTGCTCATATTATCAGTCTCATGAAGAGATGATGAATCGGCTTGAACACTTTATCCATAAAGCCGACGAGCATTTACAAGGCATTCCGCATGAAAACTTCCATCGTTTAATCAATCGCGGGTTGCTTGGTGTTTATTTGTCAGATGATAAAGTGGCAGGCCAAAAGGAAATGGGCCGGCTCGCAAAGAAGCTGATCAAAGCCAGCGGAAAAACCTCCCTTTTCTTTTATATCAACGGCAGAGCCTACCGGAAATTTCAAAAAATGTCCTGGATGAAAAACTCAAAGAAAAAAGCTCAAATCATTTGCTGATCTGAGCTTTTTTTTCGATGGCGACAATAAATGGCGGGTCATTTTGCTGATTGATAAACCCGTAAGTTAATACACGGGCTGATTGCTGGTCCAAGTCCCGGCAAAACTCGAGCACGTCGTTTTTTTCAGCTTTGCCTTCCGGGTGGCCATGATAGACGACGAGAACAATCAGACCTTCGTCTTTCATGATGCTGAGAAGCTGTTCAATTGCTTTGATCGTAGAACTGCCGTTTGTCGTAATTGATTTGTCCCCGCCCGGCAAATAGCCGAGGTTAAATACCGCGGCCGCCACTTTGCCATGTGTTTCAGGCGGGAGGGATTCAGCGATTTTGTCATGGCTTTTGTGAAATAACGTTGTTCGCGCTTGATACATGTCACCGAGCCGTTCCTTTGTATTGGCCACGGCTGATTCTTGGATGTCGAATGCGTACACATGGCCGTTTTCACCAACAAGCTCCGCTAAAAACTGTGTATCATGTCCGTTGCCCATTGTCGCATCTACGACAATATCTCCTTCTCCCGCGGCCATTTTCAGCAGTTCTTTACTGTAGGGAAGAATTTTCTTCAAAATCATAGCGCTGATTCCTCCTCAAGCCGCTGAAAGAACTTTCCTTGATAGCTGCCTCGGTTTTCTAGCTCTTTATTAATGGCGCCAAGCACTTCCCATTTGTTGACGCTCCACATTGGCCCGATCATCAACTCAATCGGTCCGTCACCTGTAATGCGGTGGACGATCATTTCAGGCGGAATGATCTCAAGCTGATCGCAGACGAGCTGCACATAATCATCTTGAGAAAGAAATTCCAGCTTTCCCTTTTCATATTGTTTGACCATCGGCGTGCCTTTCAGTAGGTGAAGCAGATGGATTTTAATGCCCTGGACGTCCAAATCTGCGACGGCCTTTGCCGTTTCCATCATCATGTCCCGGTCTTCCAAAGGCAGCCCGTTGATAATATGCGAGCAGACACGTATGCCGTGTTTTCTTAATTTATTGACGCCTTCCACATAGCAGTTAAAATCATGTGCGCGGTTGATCAGAAGTGCAGTCCGTTCATGAACTGTTTGAAGCCCAAGCTCCACCCACAAATAGGTGCGTTCATTCAGCTCTGCCAGGTAATCAACGACATCATCAGGCAGACAGTCAGGGCGTGTGGCGATCGAAATGCCGACCACATCATCTAAGGCGAGGACGGATTCGAATTTTTCGCGAAGCACCTCAACCGGCGCATGCGTGTTAGTGAAAGCCTGAAAATAAGCGATGTACTTGCCGTCCTTCCATTTTTCGTGCATGCGGTTTTTGATTTCATGGAATTGCGTAATTAAATCATCGGCCCGGTTCCCGGCAAAATCGCCGGAGCCTGCTGCGCTGCAAAACGTACAGCCTCCGTGGGCTACGGTGCCGTCCCGATTCGGACAGTCAAAACCGCCGTCA
>NZ_JAVAXX010000003.1:0-111363 GCF_042709275.1 Bacillus sp. LR_5
ACTTGCAGGTGTGTTAAGAGAGCGAGGGGCCGCCGAGATTCAAGCGATTGGAGCGGGTGCATTAAACCAGGCTGTAAAAGCTGTGGCGATTGCCAGGGGATTTGTGGCGCCAAGCGGCGTTGATTTGATTTGTATTCCGGCTTTTACTGATATTCAGATCGATGGGGAAGAAAGAACGGCGATTAAATTAATCGTGGAGCCTCGCTAAAAACAAATAAAGCATTCTCAACCTGTTTGCGTGAGCAAACAGGTTGTTTTTCATTTGTTGTGATATTTTCTTCCAATAGTATTTTCAGCATATAAATGACGGATATACACAAGTCAGAAATGTTTTAGAACGTTTCAGAAAAAAATTCCGCCCATTTTTCAAGACAGATACTTTTGTCTTTCTCAGAAAGACAGTGCTGTTTACGCTTATTCCGTATCATGGTACAATCCGAATGTAATAAGAATTTTTCAAGGGGGATTGTACATGCGGAGTGGAAAGATGAAAGCTCTAATGAAAAAGGAGGGGGCGTTCGGTGCTGTACTGACTGAAGTTCCCATTCCTGAGATCGATAAACATGAAGTCCTCATAAAAGTGAAAGCTGCTTCCATTTGCGGCACGGATGTGCACATTTATAATTGGGATCAATGGGCACGCCAGAGAATCAAAACTCCCTATGTTTTCGGCCATGAGTTCAGCGGCATTGTTGAAGCTGTAGGAGAGAATGCCGGCAATGTAAAAGTAGGGGAGTATGTGTCTGCTGAAACGCATATTGTCTGCGGTGAATGTGTCCCTTGCGTAACCGGAAAATCTCATGTTTGCACCAATACAGCTATTATTGGGGTGGACACGGCAGGCTGTTTTGCGGAGTATGTGAAAGTCCCCGCTGATAACGTTTGGAAGAATCCCGCCGATATGGACCCGGCGATTGCTTCCATTCAAGAACCTTTAGGAAATGCGGTTCACACAGTACTCGAGAGCCAGCCCGCAGGAGGAACAACTGCAGTCATCGGATGCGGACCGATTGGTCTTATGGCTGTTGCGGTTGCAAAAGCAGCAGGTGCTTCTCAAGTGATAGCGATTGATAAAAATGAATACAGGTTGGCGCTTGCCAAACAAATGGGAGCTACACGTACTGTTTCTATTGAAAACGAAGATCCGCTCAAAATTGTAAGCGCTTTAACGAATGGGGAAGGAGTGGATCTCGTTTGTGAAATGTCGGGTCATCCCTCAGCGATTGCCCAAGGTCTTGCGATGGCTGCGAATGGCGGAAGATTTCATATTCTCAGCTTGCCGGAACATCCGGTGACAATTGATTTAACGAATAAAGTAGTATTTAAAGGACTTACGATTCAAGGAATCACAGGAAGAAAAATGTTTTCGACATGGCGGCAGGTGTCTCAATTGCTCAGCTCAAACGTGCTCGATCTTTCACCTGTTATTACCCATCAGTTTCCGTTAGAGGAGTTTGAGAAAGGATTTGAACTGATGAGAAGCGGCCAGTGCGGAAAAGTGATATTAATTCCATAAAGGGGGATAAACATGATGAAGGAATTTGAGTTTTTAAAAACAGAGCTTGATAAAATGAAAGAAAACCATACATGGCAAGAGATCAAACAGCTTGAATCAATGCAGGGTCCAGCTGTCACAGTGAATCACAAAAACGTCATTCAGCTTTCTTCTAATAATTACCTCGGTTTTACTTCACACCCAAGACTCATCAAAGCCGCGCAGGAGGCCGTCCAGCAATTTGGAGCAGGCACCGGATCAGTGAGAACGATTGCCGGTACATTTACAATGCATCAAGAGCTTGAGAAAAAGCTGGCAGCCTTTAAAAAAACGGAGGCGGCACTTGTATTCCAATCAGGCTTCACAACAAACCAAGGCGTACTTTCAAGTATTCTTTCAAAAGAGGATATTGTCATCTCAGATGAATTGAACCATGCCTCTATTATTGATGGAATCCGACTGACAAAGGCGGATAAAAAGGTGTATCAGCACGTCGATATGAGTGATTTAGAGAGGGTGCTGAGAAAGTCAATGAATTATCGGATGCGTCTGATTGTGACAGACGGCGTATTTTCCATGGATGGCAACATAGCTCCTTTGCCTGATATTGTAGAACTCGCTGAGAAATATGACGCATTTGTAATGGTGGATGACGCCCATGCATCGGGAGTGCTGGGTGAAAACGGCAGGGGAACGGTGAATCACTTCGGTCTGGACGGCAGAGTCCATATTCAGGTCGGAACGTTAAGCAAGGCAATAGGAGTGCTCGGCGGCTACGCCGCAGGTTCAAAGGTGCTGATCGATTATTTGCGCCATAAAGGCCGTCCGTTTTTATTCAGCACATCCCATCCGCCGGCTGTCACTGCAGCTTGTATGGAAGCGATTGATGTCTTGCTGGAAGAGCCGGAGCATATGGAGCGCTTGTGGGAGAATACGGCCTATTTTAAATCAATGCTTGTGAAAATGGGTCTGACGCTCACGCAGAGTGAGACGCCAATTCTTCCTATTTTAATAGGTGACGAAGGAGTGGCAAAGCAATTTTCTGATCAGCTCCTTTCTCGCGGCGTTTTTGCCCAAAGCATCGTTTTCCCGACTGTAGCAAAGGGAAAAGCCAGAATTCGCACGATTATTACCGCTGAGCACACTAAAGAAGAACTGGATGAGGCGCTTGCCGTTATCGAAAAGACGGCTAAGGAGCTCCAGCTATTGTAAGAGGAAGAGTATACTCTTCCTCTTTTGATTCCTTATTGATTATTATTCTCAATGAGTGTACAATGATAGGTTGCCAGTTGTGCAGAGCTTCAATAACCTTTATACTGAAGGGTGGAAGTTTGGTTTGAAAGGAGAAATCATGACATGAATGAAAAGCAAAAATTAGAGAGCGGACAAGTTAATCCATCGGACAAAAAATCCGAGAAGGATTACAGCAAGTACTTTGAAGCTGTTTATATTCCGCCTTCCTTAAAAGATGCGAAAAAAAGAGGCAAGGAAGCCGTTACTTATCATAATGACTTTAAAATTTCTGAACAATTTAAAGGATTGGGAGACGGAAGAAAGTTCTATATCCGTACGTACGGCTGCCAAATGAATGAACACGATACAGAGGTTATGGCAGGGATCTTTATGGCGCTCGGTTACGAAGCGACAAACTCTGTTGATGATGCCAATGTCATTTTGTTAAACACATGTGCGATCCGTGAAAATGCCGAGAACAAGGTGTTTGGTGAGCTGGGGCACTTAAAAGCGCTGAAAAAAAACAATCCCGATCTGATTTTAGGCGTGTGCGGCTGTATGTCCCAAGAGGAATCAGTCGTGAACCGGATTTTGAAAAAGCATCCGTTTGTCGATATGATTTTCGGAACGCATAACATCCATCGCCTGCCAGAGCTTTTGTCAGAAGCATACCTTTCAAAAGAAATGGTCATAGAAGTTTGGTCCAAGGAAGGGGACGTTATTGAAAACCTTCCGAAAGTCCGGAACGGAAAAATTAAGGGCTGGGTCAATATCATGTACGGCTGTGACAAATTCTGTACGTATTGCATTGTGCCTTACACACGCGGAAAAGAAAGAAGCCGCCGCCCTGAAGAGATCATTCAGGAAGTGAGAAGGCTCGCAAGTGAAGGCTACAAGGAAATTACACTATTAGGTCAAAACGTAAACGCGTACGGAAAAGACTTTGAAGATATGACGTACGGCCTCGGTGATTTGATGGATGAGTTGAGAAAAATCGATATCCCGAGAATCCGTTTTACAACGAGTCATCCGCGTGACTTTGACGACCGTCTCATTGAAGTGCTGGCAAAAGGCGGAAACCTGCTTGATCACATTCATCTTCCGGTTCAATCAGGAAGCTCAGAGGTTCTGAAGCTGATGGCCCGCAAATATGACAGAGAGCGTTACATGGAGCTCGTGCGAAAAATTAAGGCAGCAATGCCGAACGCATCTTTGACAACGGACATTATCGTCGGATTCCCGAACGAAACGGACGAACAGTTTGAAGAAACGCTTTCTCTATACCGTGAAGTAGAGTTTGACAGCGCCTATACGTTCATTTACTCTCCGCGTGAGGGCACTCCGGCTGCCAAAATGAAGGATAATGTACCGATGCGCGTGAAAAAAGAACGTCTGCAGCGTCTGAACGCACTGGTGAATGAAATTTCTGCTAAAAAAATGAAGGAATACGAAGGCAAGGTTGTCGAAGTATTAGTTGAAGGTGAAAGCAAAAATAATCCTGATATTCTTGCCGGCTACACTGAAAAAAGCAAGCTTGTCAATTTCAAAGGGCCGAAGGAAGCCATCGGCAAAATCGTCCGCGTGAAAATCCAGCAAGCGAAAACATGGTCGCTTGACGGAGAAATGGTAGGAGAAGCAATCGAGGTGAAATAAGATGACGCTCTACTCAAAAAAAGACATTGTGCAGCAGGCACGAAACCTTGCAAAAATGATCTCTGAAACAGAAGAGGTTGATTTTTTCAAACGGGCTGAGGCGCAAATCAATGAGAATGACAAAGTGTCTACAATTGTTAATCAGATTAAAGCCCTGCAAAAGCAAGCTGTCAATCTGAAGCATTATGAAAAGCATGAAGCGCTCAAACAAGTAGAAGCAAAAATTGACGCGCTGCAAGAAGAGCTTGAAGAGATTCCTGTCATCCAGGAATTCAGAGACTCGCAGATGGAGGTAAATGACCTTCTGCAGCTCGTTGCACACACCATTTCCAATCAAGTCACAAATGAAATCATCACGTCAACCGGAGGCGACCTGCTGAAAGGGGAAACCGGTTCGAAGGTGAAACATTCAAATAACAGCTGTTCTCTCTAAACACGGTGCCTTTACTGGCCCGTGTTTTTTTTATTCAAGCGGCTAAAAATGAACTAAATAATCTATGTACCAAATGTTCAATTTGTTTTTCTCTGCTCAGCCGCGAGTAAACTTTATCGCACTTAAAAGTAAAGTTTCTAGGCACGCCTGCATACAATGGAACAGAAACTTTGTATTTTTATATTTTATTTATAAAAATGCACACTAGACAAATGCCCAGCATAAGATAACACGAAGAAGAACAAGGAGGCATGCCGGAATGTCTGAATACAGGGAAATTATTACGAAGGCGGTAGTAGCGAAAGGCAGAAAATTCACCCAATGCACCAATACCATCTCCCCTGAGAAAAAACCGAGCAGCATTTTGGGTGGTTGGATCATTAACCACAAGTATGACGCTGAAAAAATCGGAAAAACAGTAGAAATTGAAGGGTATTATGATATAAACGTATGGTACTCTTACGCGGACAACACAAAAACAGAGGTTGTCACAGAACGGGTGAAATACGTAGATGTCATTAAACTCAGATACAGAGACAACAATTACTTAGATGATGAACATGAAGTAATTGCGAAAGTCCTTCAGCAGCCTAACTGTCTAGAAGTGACCATTTCACCGAATGGAAATAAAATTGTTGTGCAGGCAGAAAGGGAGTTTTTGGCGGAAGTGGTAGGAGAAACAAAGGTAGTGGTTGAGGTCAATCCTGATTGGGAAGAGGAAGACGAAGAAGATTGGGAAGATGAGCTTGATGAAGAGCTGGAAGACATCAACCCGGAATTTTTAGTGGGAGATCCTGAAGAATAAAAAAGGGACTAGGGGAGACAGTACCCCCAAGTCTCTTTTTTATATTGATATATCATTCTTTTATCACCTTTTGTTTATGTTATAATGAAGGTTGGAAAATAGAAACGTTGATACATAGTGAGGGATAAAACAATGGCCGGTTATACGCCTATGATACAGCAATATTTAAAAATAAAGGCAGAGCACCAGGATGCCTTTTTATTTTTTCGCCTTGGTGATTTTTACGAAATGTTTTTTGAGGACGCCAAAAAAGCGTCACAAGAGCTGGAAATTACGTTAACAAGCAGAGACGGCGGTGCGGCTGAAAAAATACCGATGTGCGGTGTGCCGTATCATTCTGCCTCCGCGTATATCGAGCAGCTGATTAAAAAAGGGTATAAAGTGGCTATCTGTGAACAGACGGAAGATCCGAAAGCCGCAAAGGGCGTTGTGAAACGAGAAGTGGTTCAGCTTATTACACCCGGAACTGTAATGGACGGCAAAGGCATCCATGAATCAGAAAACAACTTTATCGCGTCTGTTTCCGTCTGCTCGAATGGATACGGGCTGGCGCTGTCTGATTTAACAACGGGAGAAAATTTGGCTGTTTTGATTGAACGGCTCGAAGATGTCATATCAGAAATTTATTCAGTCGGCGCACGGGAAATCGTCGTTTCAGGCAGCTTGGATGCCGATACGGTCGCACAGCTGAAAGAGCGGTGCGGTGCAACGATCTCAATTGAAGATGGTGAAACAGACGAACACGTAATGATCATTGAGCATTTAGATAATGAAGATGTAACAAAAACATTTTTGCGCTTGTATACGTATCTGAAAAGAACCCAAAAGCGCAGTCTTGATCATCTTCAGCCCGTACAGGTGTATGAGCTTGAGGAAGCGATGAAAATTGATTTGTACTCAAAGCGAAATCTGGAGCTGACTGAAACGATCCGTTCGAAAAATAAAAAAGGTTCCCTTTTGTGGCTGCTGGATGAAACAAAAACTGCAATGGGAGGCCGGCTGCTTAAACAGTGGATTGACCGGCCGCTTATCAGAGTCAATCAAATCGAAGAGCGCCAAGAAATGGTGGAAACATTGATGTCCCATTTCTTCGAACGGGAAGACCTGCGTGAACGGTTAAAAGAAGTATATGACCTAGAACGCCTTGCAGGCCGCGTTGCATTTGGAAATGTCAATGCACGGGATTTGATTCAACTGAAGGAATCGTTAAAGCAAGTGCCTGGCATTAAACAGCTGGTTGCGTCACTGGCTCATGACAAGGCCAAGGAACGTGCCGAACGGATTGATCCTTGCGGGGATGTGCTTGGATTGCTGGAAGAAGCGCTGTACGCAAACCCTCCTTTATCGTTAAAAGAAGGGAACCTGATTAAAGACGGATACAATCAAAAGCTTGATGAATACCGTGACGCAAGCAGAAACGGAAAAGACTGGATTGCCCGCTTGGAACAGCAGGAGCGCGAATATACGGGCATTCGCTCTTTAAAGGTCGGCTTCAATAAAGTTTTCGGTTATTATATTGAAGTGACAAGAGCGAATTTGCATTTGCTTGAGGAAGGGCGATATGAGCGGAAGCAAACGTTAACGAATGCAGAGCGCTACATTACACCTGAATTAAAAGAAAAAGAAGCGCTCATTTTAGAAGCAGAAAATAACATCTGTGAACTGGAGTATGAGCTGTTTACCGAGCTGCGCGAGAAAGTGAAGCAGTATATTCCGCGGCTGCAGCAGCTTGCCAAACAGATGAGCGAGCTAGACGCACTGCAATGCTTTGCGACAATCAGTGAAAAACGTCACTACACGAAACCGGAGTTCTCTAAAGATGAAGTCGAAGTGGTAGAAGGCAGACACCCGGTTGTTGAAAAAGTCATGGACAGCCAGGAATACGTCCCGAACAATTGTATGATGGGCGATAACAGACAAATGCTTCTCATTACCGGTCCAAACATGTCAGGGAAGAGCACGTATATGAGACAAATTGCGCTCATTTCCATCATGGCGCAAATCGGCTGCTTTGTACCTGCGAAAAAAGCGGTGCTTCCGATTTTTGATCAAATTTTTACGCGAATCGGCGCTGCGGATGATTTGATTTCCGGACAAAGTACATTTATGGTGGAAATGCTTGAAGCTAAAAATGCGATTGTAAATGCGACGAAAAACAGTCTGATTTTGTTTGACGAAATCGGGCGGGGAACGTCCACTTATGACGGCATGGCGCTGGCACAAGCCATTATCGAATATGTTCACGATCATATCGGCGCCAAGACGCTGTTCAGCACGCACTATCACGAGCTGACTGTGCTTGAGGACAAGCTGCCGCAGCTGAAAAACGTTCATGTTCGCGCTGAAGAATATAACGGAACGGTTGTCTTTCTTCATCAAATTAAAGAAGGGGCCGCTGACAAAAGCTATGGTATCCATGTAGCCCAGCTTGCTGAATTGCCGGAAGATCTTATTTCGCGCGCTCAAGATATTTTAAAAGAGCTTGAGCATTCAGGGAACAAACCGGAAGTGCCGGTGCAGAAACCTCAGGTGAAAGAAGAGCCGGCACAGCTGTCCTTTTTTGCCGAAGCGGAAAAGCGGGTGGAAGCGCCAAAGCTTTCAAAAAAAGAAAAGCAAGTGCTCGATGCTTTCAAATCACTTAATATATTGGATATGACACCGCTTGAAGCGATGAATGAAATGTATAAGCTGCAAAAGAAATTACATTAAAACGGGGTGATGAATGTGGCAAAAGTCATCCAGCTGTCAGATGAGCTTTCAAATAAAATAGCGGCAGGCGAGGTTGTGGAGCGGCCCGCCTCAGTCGTCAAAGAGTTGGTGGAAAATGCGATTGACGCTGACAGCACAGTCATTGAAATCGATATTGAGGAAGCAGGCCTTGCATCCATTCGGGTACTGGATAACGGCGAAGGAATGGAAAATGAAGATTGCAAGCGTGCTTTCCGCCGCCACGCAACGAGTAAAATAAAAGATGAAAATGATTTATTCAGGGTGAGAACGCTTGGTTTTAGGGGAGAGGCACTGCCGAGTATCGCGTCAGTCTCTCATCTAGAGATTACGACAAGCACCGGTGAAGGAGCAGGGACGAAGCTCGTACTCCAAGGAGGAAACATGATTTCTGAATCGCGTTCCTCAAGCAGAAAGGGAACTGAAATTGTCGTTTCCAATCTGTTTTTTAACACACCGGCCCGTTTGAAATATATGAAAACCGTTCATACAGAGCTTGGGAACATTACAGATGTGGTCAACCGTATTGCTCTGGCCCATCCGGAGGTATCAATCCGCCTGCGCCATCATGGGAAAAATCTTCTTCAAACGAATGGAAACGGAGATGTGCGCCATGTCCTGGCGGCGATTTACGGCACGGCTGTCGCCAAAAAAATGCTTCCGCTGCATGTGAGCTCATTGGATTTTGAAGTTAAGGGATATATCGCCCTCCCAGAGATTACACGGGCGTCGAGAAACTATATGTCGTCTGTCATCAATGGCCGTTATATTAAAAATTTCCCGCTTGTCAAAGCGGTGCACGAAGGATATCATACGCTTCTGCCGATTGGACGCCATCCAATAACCTTTATAGAAATTACGATGGACCCGATTTTAGTTGATGTCAACGTGCACCCATCGAAGCTTGAGGTCCGTCTCAGCAAGGAAACAGAGCTTCATGACTTAATTCGTGACGGAATAAAAGATGTATTTAAACAGCAGCAGCTGATTCCAAGTGCCCAGCTCCCGAAAAAATCGGCACCTGCCATCAAAAATGAGCAGCAGTTCATAACCTTTGATGAAAAGCCTGCGGAAAGAAAAGTACCGGAAAAAGCGCCTGCGCCATCTTATTCACCAATGAAGCTCAGCTCAGTCGTGAAAGAGCCGGTTAATACGGAGGAAGAATTGCCCTCTGCTCAATTTGATACTCCACCTAGCTTTGATCAGGAACATAGGATTGAAGTGCCTGATGTTTCAGAAGATCAGCCTGTGGCTTTTGAGCAGGAACACCATCAAGAAGAACATCCTGAGCCAACGTCTGAGCGGGTTCCGATTATGTACCCGATCGGCCAGATGCATGGGACTTATATATTGGCACAAAATGAAAACGGCTTATACATTATTGACCAGCACGCCGCCCAAGAGCGTATTAAGTACGAATATTTCCGCGAAAAGGTGGGAGAGGTTGAGCCTGAGGTGCAGGATATGATCGTGCCGCTGACGTTCCACTACTCCACGAACGAGGCGCTGATTATTGAACAGCACAAACAAGAACTGGAAAGCGTCGGTGTCTTTTTAGAGTCATTCGGCTCTAACAGCTATATCGTCCGCTGCCACCCGGCCTGGTTTCCAAAGGGAGAAGAAGCTGAGCTGATAGAAGAAATCATTCAGCAGGTGCTCGACTCCAAACATATTGATATTAAAAAACTGCGCGAGGAAGCGGCGATTATGATGAGCTGCAAGGGCTCCATCAAAGCAAACCGCCACCTCAGAAACGACGAAATCAAAGCGCTTCTAGACGACCTCCGAAGCACATCAGACCCATTTACATGCCCGCACGGCCGTCCGATCATCATTCACCATTCCACTTATGAGATGGAAAAGATGTTCAAACGCGTGATGTAGCGGGATTGGGTGAAGGGGAAAATTTAGGCATTGAGACATTCTTTGAATGGATCAATGCTTTTTTTGTACTGATTTGAAGTAATCAATTAAAAGAAACTATTGTAAACGTGTGAACAGTGTTAATACATAATTCTTCATGGATACATTCCCTCGGCATAACAAAATTGTAATTTACAAGTAATTGAAATTAATGTATATTTTGGGCAAGGGGGTGGGAACATGGCATGTGGTCCAAATATGATTATCGTTTTGAATGAACTCGATGATCCGAATGTAAGAATAATTGTAGAATGCAGAATTTAAATTAAATCATTGTGGTTTGCTTCCTGTTCATGTGAACAGGGAGTTTTATTTTGAATGATGAAAGGAAAATACTTGTTTTATCCGCTTTTATAACTGGTAATGTCAAAATATAAGGAGTTGTGGAATTGTACTTTGTTTTCTGCCATATCTATCATTATCGATTCTATGATTCCACTCATCATTTTACATTTTATTGTGGACTATCTTCCAAATTAGATGATGAGAATGATATAAAACAAAAACGCTTAATTTATCACAGGCAATTTTAAGCTGCTTCCCCATTTGGCTGGTCAAATGCAAGTTCAATGAAAGCCATCAAAGCTGATATCACAACAAGCAAGACATCTGGAATATATATAGACTGCATATAGTAATCTGCAAAACAGATCGTTATGAAATTGCTCACAAAGTACAGTATAAAAGCAAAAAGTGCAGTTTTTTTCAATGAAAGTGATCTTGCCAAAATCATAGAGATAATCTTTGTAAGCGGGTCTATGATCAAGCCGACAGCAAAACAGACTAAAATAAATAAAACTAATGTTTGATTTGAATCATATGTGACGCCCAGTATAGAGAATAATCCTTTGATCCCAAAAAAATAGCCGCCGAAGATTACTACAAGTGCAATAGCAACGATAAAAGTGATAGAGACAATTTCGATTAATTTTGATCTTAGGTTAAAATCTTTAGAGTGTTCGTTCTGTTCTTTTTGGCTCAAGTATAACACTCCCTTCACCTGCTTACTCATACAAACAGTTACTCTTGAATTAGCCCAAAATATCTATAAGTCTGTTTTCTAATGAAAATAGTATAACATATTTTGACAAAACCAAAAAAGGTCCTTTCCGCTGGGGAAGGACCTTTTTCATCATGTTAACTCCTGAGATTCGCCGAAGCTTTCTCTTTTTTTGGCCAAATAAAATAGCTGGCAGTAATGAGAAAGTCAATGCCTATGATGACAGTCCACAGTTTAAGAATGCCGCTCAATGCCTCGGTTCGGGCGGAATCATTGATAAAATAGATCATCCCTGCTAATAGTCCTACACCAATTAGGTAGGCCAGCACATGTCTTATCCAGCCTTTCGCATAGTGCTTGGCATGATCCATTCCAAAACGTTTCAGCGGTTTTGCGCCTTTTTTTGTTACATAATATTGAAATTTTTCATCTGCCCATTGAATCATTTGTTTCCCATAGGCGATCGATATCCCGATGTAAACAGCAGCAATCCCGTGGGCAGCAGTCGCTGAGGCTCCGCGGTAAAGGTCCACACCAGTTGCCGCTAATAAGATCAAATCGATAACTGGAGTTAAGGCAAGGAATAGCAGTCCTAATGTATGCTGTTTGAATAGGTAGCGTACAGCAAGCCCTAAAGCAATCACAACCCAAAACGCAATTTCACAGAAGACAATCATCCATGCGATACCGTTCAATCCATTCCCCTCTTTTCAATACAGTTGTATTATTTAAATAATATGTTACCATTTTTGTTTTTGTAATACAACTGTATTATAAAATTGCTCTCTTATTTTTTTCTTGTTACAATAAAGCTATGCCAAAACAAATTGACCATGAGAAAAGAAGAAAAGAAATTGCAGAAGCAACGTGGCGGGTGATTTTAGAACGGGGGATGGAGGGAGCCTCAGCCAGGAACATTGCAAAGGAAGCAGGATTGTCATTAGGTGCGCTGCGCCATTATTTTTCTACTCAGGATGAACTGCTTGTTTTTGCAATGAAACTCGTTCAAGAAAAGGTGATGGCCCGAATTAAGGACATTACAATGAGGAATGTGCCCCCTAAGGAAAAAGTGTTACATATTTTGCTTGAAATTGTCCCAACGAATGAAGAAACGGTAAGAGAGATGGAGGTGTGGTTCGCTTTTACGGTTTACGCCAGACATAAAAAGGATATGTTTGATGCGAATCATGACGGAATTTACAGCGGCATGCGGAATCTGATTGCCTATTTAGATGAATTCGATTTACTGAGGCAGGATGCTGATAAAGATATTGAAGCTGAGAGACTTTACGCGCTTATTGATGGCTTGGCTTTACATGCGATGCTTGATCCTGTGAGAGTGAATAAAGACAGGATCAAACGTGTCATTATGCAGCATGTAGAATCAATTTGCGTGAAAGAAACAAATGAGACAGAAGAAAGAAATCCCTAAGATATAGTGCGAAAAAGCTATTCTCGTTGGACATGCTTCCAGAAGAATAGCTTTTTTATATGCAGAAGGAACAGGGTCTCTGAAAAAAATGGAAAACAATCATGCTGTTTGGTAAAGTGGAATGAAAGACGACTGAGGGTTGAACAGTTTGCCCATCATTTAAGAACTTTACATGATAGGAATGGTGTAAATGAATCTTACGTATAAGGTACATCCAATTAAAACTAGGTATCAGGGCTGGACGAATTATTGCTATATCATTGAAGATATTGTAAGCAGATCTGCAATTGTTGTTGATCCCTCATGGGAACTGAGTAAAATAACAACTAAACTTTCCGAGCTGGATGTTGAATTAACAGCAATCGCATTGACACACTCTCATTATGATCACGTTAACCTGGTAGAGCCGCTGACGAAGATGTTTAACGTTCAAGTTTATATGTCGAAAAAAGAAATTGATTATTATCAATTCAGCTGCCGAAATTTAATTGGCTTGCATGATCATCAGACGATCAGCATAGGCAACACAAGAGCGCAATGCCTTCTCACACCGGGGCATACAGCCGGCGGAATGTGTTATTTGTTTTCTGAAAGTATGTTTACCGGAGATACGGTATTTACAGAAGGGTGCGGCATATGTGAGGATGATGGAAGTTCTGCAGAAGAGATGTTCAGAAGCATTCAAAGGATTAAGTCGGAGGTTTCTCCCTATGTACGGGTTTATCCTGGTCACTCATTTGGCAAAACACCCGGCCATACGATAGAGGATCTTTTTCAGTATAATATTTACTTTCAAATTGATAAAAAAGAATATTTTGTGAAATTTCGCACTCGTAAAAACCAAAAAGGTATTTTTGATTTTAAATAAGCCTTCTGAATCTATTATCCTATTTTCCTTCGAATATCTAAATGATTGGTCATTTTTAAAATGATTATATAGAACGATTTTATTTATTTCGAACAAGGCTCAGGAGATAAGTAAAGCGTATTCTCATCATATCCGCGCCCTATACGTGATACAGGTCATTTTTCTTATGTTCTGCTATATCCCCTGATCCTTTATGCCTCAATTGAAAAAATCAGGAAAACAATCAAGTAAACTGTAGGAAAAATTAACTTGACGGATAATATTTACAGAGGTTACCATCAACATGAACATGCTACTATTTATCCGGTCATCACTATTTTTTATAAAATGATACAGAAGTGAAACACATCTACTAATTGGAAAGGTGGCTTTGAGAGAATGATCACATATGTTTTTCCGGGCCAGGGTTCACAGAAACAGGGAATGGGCAGCGATCTATTTGATGAATTTAAAGAACTGACGGCTCAGGCAGATGAGATCTTAGGATATTCAATCAAACGTCTTTGCATGGAAAATCCTTATTCCAATTTAAACAAAACGCAATTTACCCAGCCGGCATTATATGTGGTAAACGCATTAAGCTATCTGAAAAAAATCAGGGAAGAAGAAGCTAAGCCTGACTTTGTCGCCGGGCACAGCTTGGGTGAGTACAATGCGTTATTTGCAGCTGGAGCCTTTGATTTTGAGACAGGTTTAAAGCTTGTCAGAAAAAGAGGCGAGCTGATGAGTATGGTGAGCAACGGCGGTATGGCCGCTATTATGGGATTAAATGAAGAGCAGGTTGCAAAGGCTCTGAAAGAATATCATTTACACGATGTTGATATCGCCAATGTGAACGCCCCATATCAAATTGTGATTTCAGGAAAAAAAGATGAGATTGAAAAAGCCGCATCTCTTTTTGAAACGATGACTGAAGTTACAATGGTACTCCCCTTAAACGTAAGCGGCGCGTTTCATTCCAGATACATGAATAAAGCAAAAGAAGAATTCGAACAGTTCCTTCAAACCTTTCATTTTTCACCTCTGTCTATCCCGGTTATTTCGAATGTGTATGCCAAACCGTATACATACGAATTAATGAAGCAAACGCTGGCTGATCAAATCAATCATTCAGTGAAATGGACTGAGAGCATAAGCTACTTAATGAAAAAAGGCCAAATGGAGTTTGAGGAAATAGGACCTGGAAATGTTTTAACAGGGTTAATTCATCGCATAAAAAAAGATGCGGAGCCAATGCCCCGCTAAAACGAATTGTTCCTGAGACCCATGCACCGTATGAACAGGCTAAGGACAGATTTTCTTTTATTAAGGTATAAAGTTTTGGAGATGTAATCGTTCTAAAGACACTGTTTCTGAATGAATAAGTTTATATACTGTTACATAAAGAGGCTGATAAAACATATCCGCACGATATTTGAACTATGTCCAGTCAGCCGGCATATCATGACAGACCATCGCTCTCACATCAAGATGGCCTTCTATTTAACCGCACCCAAATCATAGAGTCGATGTTCTTTGCTGATCCTGTCATTATGTTATATCAATTTTGAGATATCAACATACACCTAGACCACTTCAAATAGAGCCGCATCCAGAGCACCAAAAGCAATCCTCCTAAAAGTTGATTCTTCTTATTTTTTACATTATGTCTTTTCAATTAAATATTACATTTCACTCGCTGCTGTGTATTGTATACATTGAGAGAAATCTAAATAGCCGTCATAAATATAAAAAAAGTAGGTTATGCATATGAATGAACCGCTCGTTTTTATGTTTTCCGGACAAGGTTCCCAGTACTATCATATGGGGAAGGAATTATTTAAGGAAAATATCGTGTTTCGTCAATCGATGCTTGAAATGGATGCCATTGCAGCGCAGCGAATCGGAACATCCATTGTTGAAGAAATTTATCATCCGGCTAAACGTGTGGCGGAACCGTTTGACAGCCTTCTTTTTTCCCACCCTGCAATCTTTATGGTTGAGTATTCTTTATACAAAGTTTTAGAAGATAGGGGAATCTATCCTGATTACGTATTGGGATCAAGTCTGGGAGAATTCACATCGGCCGCTGTTTCAGGTGTGTCAGACGCAGAGAATATACTGGATTGCATACTTGAACAGGCTATAGTTATCCAAAAATCTTGCGATAAAGGGAAAATGCTTGCCATTCTTGATAAACCGCAATTACTGAATGATTATCCGCAGCTGTTTGGAAATAGTGAACTCATTTCTATCAATTATGATTCGCACTTCGTCATTTCTGGTGAAGAAGAAAACATAAAGCAGATCATGGAGGCTTTAAAAGAGAAACAGATTCTTTGCCAGCTGCTGCCTGTGTCTTATGCCTTTCATTCTTCGCTTATTGATCCGGCAGAAAGCGCCTATGCAGAATTTTTGAGATCAATCTCTTTTAAAAACCCGTCAATACCGGTTATATCGAGTTTAACGGGAAGCTGCCTTTACGAAATGGACAAGCATTTCTTTTGGAATGCGGTCAGAGAGCCAATGAAATTTCGCGAAGCGATTCGATATTTGGAAAGCCAGCATACATGCCGGTTTATCGATTTAGGTCCGTCCGGCACCTTAACTGCTTTTGTGAAACAGCTGATCCCGGGAGATTCAACTAACCGCTGCTGCTCGATTATGACACCATTTCATCAGGAGCTGAAAAATCTGAATACGGTTGAGTGTTTCCGTAGACCAGAAAGGAAGTTTACAAGATGATTACATATGTTTTTCCAGGGCAAGGCTCCCAGCAAAAGGGGATGGGACAAGGGCTATTTGAACACTATCAGCATTTGACTGACCAAGCAGATCAAATATTGGGCTATTCAATAGAAAAGCTCTGTACTGAAAAATCCTATTTGGATTTAAACCATACTCAGTACACGCAGCCGGCTTTGTACGTCGTCAATGCACTCAATTATTTGAAGAGGGTAGAGGAGACCGGCAGAAAACCTGATTTTGCGGCCGGACATAGCTTAGGAGAATACAATGCGCTGTTTGCAGCGGGTGCATTTGATTTTGAAACAGGATTAAGACTTGTCAAAAAAAGAGGCGAACTGATGGGACGAATTACAGGAGGCGGAATGGCTGCTGTGATCGGCTTGAATAGGGAACAAGTTACAGCCGTTTTAGAAGAGCACCGTCTCCATGACATTGATGTGGCAAATGAAAATACGCCCCGGCAAATTGTGATTTCCGGCCAAAAAAAAGAGATTGAAAAAGCCCGAACGGTTTTTGAAAACACCAAGGATGTAAAGCTGTTTCATCCTTTAAACGTAAGCGGAGCTTTTCATTCCAGATATATGAATGAAGCAAAACAGGAATTTAAGCAATTTATTGACTCATTCCATTTTAGGCCTTTGGCTATCCCGGTTATCTCGAATGTCTATGCAGAGCCGTATCGTCAGGACAGGTTAAAAGAGACGTTATCTGAACAAATGGACAGCACAGTGAAATGGACGGGCAGCATACGTTTTCTGATGGGAAGAGGAGAAATGGAGTTTGAAGAGATCGGGCCTGGAACTGTGTTAACCGGCCTCATCCATCGTATTAAAAATGAAGCAGAACCATTAACACATGCACCCGATAAGAAACATGCTTCAAGTCATCCAGAAGCTGCTGACCATCGACCTAATGTTCAAGCTGGGATTACGGCAGAGTCATTAGGAAGTGATGAGTTTAAACGGGATTATCATCTTACCTATGCTTATCTTGCAGGAGGAATGTACCGCGGCATTGCTTCGAAAGAAATGGTAGTAAAGCTGTCAAGAGCGGGAATGATGGGGTTCTTTGGCACAGGCGGCCTGAGCCTGAATGAGGTTGAAGATGCCATCCTCACCATTCAAGGGGAGTTAGGGGAAGGACAAGCCTATGGCATCAATCTCGTCCACAATATGAAACATACTGAATCAGAAGAAAAAATGATTGATCTGTTATTAAAGCATCAAGTGAGAAATGTAGAAGCTTCAGCATTTTTAAGTGTCACTCCCGCATTGGTAAGGTATCGCGCAAAAGGAGTGAAACGAAACCACAATGGTGAAATTATACGCTCAAATCGTATCATTGCGAAAATATCACGGCCGGAAGTTGCAGAATCATTTCTGAGTCCTGCGCCTGAGAATATGCTGCAAAAGCTTTTAAGAGAAAATAAAATCACTGTGAATGAAGCTGAATTATTACGGTGCATTCCGATGGCTGACGATATTTGTGTGGAAGCTGATTCAGGCGGTCATACAGATGGCGGTGTAGCATACAGCCTGATGCCGGCGATGACATCATTAAGAGATGAAATGATGAAAAAATATCAATATCCGAAAAAAATTAGAGTTGGTGCAGCTGGAGGAATTGGAACGCCTGATGCAGCGGTGGCAGCTTTTATGCTTGGTGCGGATTTTATTGTTACAGGCTCAATCAATCAATGTACGGTTGAGGCGGCAACAAGTGATAAAGTAAAGGATTTGCTTCAGCAGATGAATGTACAAGATACAGCCTATGCGCCTGCAGGCGATATGTTTGAATCGGGCAGCAAAGTGCAAGTGCTGAAGAAAGGCGTGTTCTTTCCGGCGCGGGCAAGCAAATTATATGAACTGTACCAGCGATATGGGTCAATACGTGAGCTGGATGCAAAGACGTTGACTCAGCTTGAAGAGAAATACTTCAAACGCAGTATAGAAGATATATATGAAGATATTACATTACATTATCCCGCGGCAGAAATTGAGAAGGCTGAACGAAATCCGAAACATAAAATGGCTCTGATTTTCAGGTGGTACTTCAGATACAGCTCCAACTTGGCAATCAACGGAAGCGAACATTCGAAGGTCGATTATCAAATTCACTGCGGTCCGGCTTTAGGAGCTTTTAATCAATGGGTAAAAGGATCGGAATTAGAAAACTGGCGCAATCGCCATGTGGATGAGATCGGAAAAACATTAATGACAGAAACGGCAGCATTGCTTCATGAACGGATGCAATCAATGTATCAACCTTCGTATTAATCAGATAGCAGAAGATCAATAGTTAGAATATTGCGTAAATATACCTATAAAAATGGCTAAAATGATCCCTTGAAGGAGAGAGCGCGTTATGGATAAACAGAGAATCTTTGAAGTGTTAGTCACCAATATTTGCGAGGTACTTCCTGAATTAGACGGACACAGTTTTGCGCCTGAAGATCAGTTAGTTCAGTTAGGAGCTGACTCTGTAGACAGAGCAGAGATTATCACAATGGTGCTCGAGGATCTATCATTAAAAATTCCCCGTATTGAGCTGTCCGGGGTGAAAAACATTGGCGAATTAGCTGAGGTGCTTTATGACAAAGTGCAATCTGTCTGAGGTGGTGGTGACCGGTGTAGGCGTCACTGCCGCCATTGGTCAAGGGAAAGAGGACTTTGCTTCCTCGCTGCTGTCTGGCAGGCATGCCTTTGATGTCATGAAGCGTCCAGGCAGACAAAAAGACAGCCAGTTTATCGGAGCTGAAATTGCGTCATTGTCCTATCCCGACCGACTCTCTAAAAAATTGTTGCGAAAAGCGTCATTTTCCAGCCGTGCTGCATTGGTAACTCTCTCAGAGGCTTGGGAGGAGGCTAAATTAGACGATACCGATTCTGCACGTATCGGACTTGTAGTCGGTGGATCAAATTTTCAGCAGAGAGAAACCTTACAGCTTTATGAAAGTTATCAAGATCGCCCTGGCTTTATTTCGCCGTCGTATGGCCTGTCTTTTATGGATAGCGACCTTTGCGGGCTATGCACAGATCAGTTTGGCATCACGGGCTTAGCTTATACGGTGGGAGGAGCCTCCGCCAGCAGCCAATTAGCAGTCATTCATGCGATTCAGCAAGTCTTATCAGGTGAGGTTGATGTTTGCATAGCACTGGGTGCATTAATGGATCTTTCTTACATGGAATGCGAAGCGCTCAGGGCTTTAGGCGCTATGGGAACGGACAAATATGCTGATGAGCCTGAAAAAGCGTGCCGCCCCTTCGATCAGAACAGAGACGGGTTTATTTATGGAGAATCATGCGGCGCATTGGTGATAGAACGAAAGGAGACGGCTGTACGCCGAGGTGTTAAACCTTATGCAGCATTGTCTGGATGGTCAATCAAACTAGACGGGAACCGGAATCCCGATCCTTCTTTAGAAGGAGAGATTCATGTCATCCAGGAGGCGCTGGAGCGTGCAGGTCTTTCACCAGAAGAGATTGATTATATTAATCCCCATGGAACAGGTTCTTTTATTGGAGATGAAATTGAATTAAAGGCACTGCATGCATGCCGGCTTTCCCATGCTTATATAAATGCAACTAAATCGATAACCGGGCACGGCCTTAGTGCTGCGGGCATTGTAGAGATTATTTCTGTTCTGCTGCAAATGAGAGAATTTGCCCTGCACCCGAGCCGGAATTTGGATCATCCGATCGATGATTCCTTTCATTGGGTAAATGAGAAATCGATTTCATACCGCATCAAAAATGCGCTGAGCTTAAGTATGGGGTTTGGCGGAATGAACACCGCGGTTTGTATACAAAACATTGAGAAATGTGGAGGCGAATCATAAATGGTTTCAGCCGGAATAGAAGCGATGAATGTCTTTGGCGGAACGGCATACCTTGATGTCATGGAACTGGCCAAATACAGACACTTAGATACTGCCAGATTTGAAAATTTATTAATGAAAGAAAAAGCGGTAGCATTGCCTTATGAAGATCCAGTAACCTTTGGAGTCAATGCAGCTAAGCCGATTATTGATGCTTTATCCGAAGCAGAAAAAGAACGGATTGAATTGCTGATCACTTGCTCTGAATCCGGGATCGACTTTGGGAAATCGTTAAGTACATATATCCATGAATATTTAGGACTTAACCGCAACTGCCGTTTGTTTGAGATTAAACAAGCATGTTATTCAGGAACCGCGGGATTTCAGATGGCGGTGAATTTTATATTATCCCAGACTTCTCCGGGTGCCAAAGCACTGGTTATCGCCAGTGATATTTCACGTTTTTTAATCGCTGAGGGCGGAGACGCTTTAAGTGAAGACTGGTCTTATGCCGAACCGAGCGCCGGAGCGGGAGCGGTGGCTGTTTTAGTAGGCGAAAATCCCGAGGTGTTTCAAATAGATCCAGGAGCAAATGGCTATTACGGCTATGAAGTGATGGATACCTGCCGTCCCATTCCCGACAGTGAAGCGGGAGATTCTGACCTGTCTTTAATGTCATATCTGGATTGCTGCGAACAAACCTTTCTGGAATACCAAAAACGTGTACCGGGTGCGAGTTATCAGGACACGTTTCAATACCTTGCTTACCATACACCATTTGGCGGGATGGTGAAAGGTGCGCACCGAACAATGATGCGCAAGGTGGCGAAGATGAAAACAGCTGAGATTGAAACGGATTTTTTAAATCGGGTTATGCCAGGTTTAAACTACTGCCAGCGGGTTGGAAATATTATGGGAGCTGCCTTGTTTCTGGCATTGGCAAGCACGATAGACCAAGGGCGGTTTGATTCGCCTAAACGAATCGGCTGTTTTTCCTACGGATCAGGCTGCTGTTCTGAATTTTACAGCGGAATTACAACTCCGCAAGGCCAGGAGCGCCAGCGCTCATTTGGCATTGAGAATCATTTAGATCGCCGGTATCAGCTCTCTATGGATGAGTATGAGCTGCTGTTTAAGGGGAGCGGGATGGTGCGGTTCGGGACACGCAATGTAAAGCTGGATTTTGAGATGATACCGGGCATCATGCAGTTTACAAAAAAGAAGCCGCGCTTGTTTTTAGAAGAAATTTCTGAGTTTCATCGGAAATACAGGTGGATCTCGTGACCTATCAAACGATAAAGGTCCGCATTCAAGAGTCGGTTTGTTATATCACATTTCACCGTCCTGAAGCGAATAATACGATTAATGACACACTTATTGAAGAATGTTTACAAGTGTTAAACCAATGTGAAACATCATCAGTTACGGTTGTTGTTTTAGAAGGGCTTCCCGAGGTATTTTGCTTCGGCGCGGATTTTCAAGAAATCTATCAGGAAATGAAAAGTGGCAGAAAACAGGCAAGGTCCCAAGAGCCTCTCTATGATTTGTGGCTGAAATTACAGACCGGCCCTTATATCACGATTTCGCATGTCAGGGGAAAAGTGAATGCCGGCGGCCTTGGATTCGTATCGGCTACAGATATTGCCATTGCTGATGAAACGGCGTCATTCAGTCTCTCTGAGCTGTTGTTCGGTCTGTATCCGGCTTGTGTTTTACCGTTTCTGATCCGCCGGATTGGCAGACAGAAAGCACATTATATGACCCTGATGACAAAGCCGGTTTCCGTTCAGGAAGCCAGTGAATGGGGATTAATAGATGCGTTTGATGCTCAAAGTGAGGTTCTGCTGAGAAAGCATTTATTGCGTTTGCGGAGGCTGAATAAAAAGGGAATCGCGCGTTATAAACAGTATATGAGCTCACTTGATCATCAGGTCAGCCATTCGAAACCCCTCGCTTTAACTGCAAATCAAGACATGTTTTCTGATCCTCAAAACCAAATGGGACTCATCAGGTATGTTGAAACAGGGCAATTTCCATGGGAGGATCAGTAATCATTTGAAACGTTGACAATCAGAACCGTTAGGAGGACATCATGACGCATTCTGTTGTAGAGCTCATCGAAATCGAGCCCGCCATTATTCAGGTAAAGATGCATGACCGCACTCATAAAAACGCGTTTTCACAAGAACTTACAGATGGTTTAATTCAAGCGTTTGAATTCATTCGTCAGCAACCCAATTATAAAGCGGTCATTTTGACAGGATATGATAATTATTTTGCTTCAGGAGGAACGCAAGAAGGTCTGCTTCGAATTCAGCAAGGATTAACCAAGTTCACGGATGACAATCTTTATTCTCTGGCGCTGGATTGCGAGATTCCGGTCATTGCGGCCATGCAGGGCCACGGAATTGGAGGCGGCTTTGTCATGGGGCTCTTTGCTGACATTGTCATTTTAAGCAGAGAGAGTGTGTATACGGCTAATTTTATGAAATACGGATTTACGCCTGGAATGGGTGCTACCTTTATCGTGCCTGAAAAACTGGGATTCAGCCTGGCCCAGGAAATATTAATGAATGCGGGCAGCTATCGCGGAGCTGATCTTGAAAAAAGAGGGGTTCCTTTTAAAGTTCTGCCCCGGGCGGAAGTAGTAGATTATGCGGTGGAGCTGGCGCATGAACTGGCGGAAAAGCCGAGAAACTCATTGGTTACATTAAAAGATCATTTGGTGGCCCCGCTTCGTGAGCAGCTGCCGCGCGTCATAGAACAGGAAGTGATAATGCATGAGAAAACATTTCATCATGACGAAGTCAAAACGAGAATCAAAGGTTTGTATGGAAATTAACTGAGAATCTACATAAAAATTCGCAGGTGAAATGGAGGCAGCGCGATGAGAAATAATGATAATACCCGCAATTTAGCTAATCCTTCTGTCAGCTATGGTGAGACTTTACATATATCTGAAGAGCAGCCGGCAACAATACCTGAGGTTTTATACAGAACGGCTGCGGAGCTGGGGGATACAAAGGGAATCATTTATTTGCAGCCGGATGGAACTGAAGTGTACCAATCATATGGACGATTGTGGAATGATGCGTTGCGTATCGTGAAGGGTCTCCGCCAATCAGGCCTGAAAGCAAAACAAAATGTGATTTTGCAGCTTGGCGACAATTCACAGCTTCTCCCTGCATTCTGGGGGTGTGTTTTAGCAGGAATTGTTCCGGCTCCGTTAGCCGTTCCGCCAACATATGCTGAATCGAGCAGCGGGACTCAAAAGCTGAAAGACGCATGGACGCTTCTTGATAAGCCGGTGGTGCTTACGGATCGGGACATGCACCAGGAAATGCTCAATTGGGCAAAAGAGCAAGACCTTGAAGAATTCCGTGCAATTGCTGTAGAGGATCTGCTCAGTGCTGAAGCGGAGACGGATTGGCATCAATCCAGTCCTGAAGACTTAGCGCTTTTATTGCTGACTTCAGGCAGTACGGGAACGCCCAAAGCAGTTATGCTGAATCATCGAAACATTATGAGTATGGTGAAAGGGATTATTCAAATGCAAGGCTTCACCAGAGAAGATATCACGTTTAACTGGATGCCGTTTGATCATGTCGGAGGCATTGGGATGCTGCATTTGCGGGATGTCTATCTCGGCTGCCAAGAAATTAACGTCTCAAGTGAAACGATCTTAATGGAGCCGCTGAAATGGCTGGATTGGATTGATCATTACCGTGCTTCTGTTACGTGGGCGCCGAATTTTGCGTTCGGTCTTGTCACTGATTTTGCAGAAGAAATGAAAGATCGGAAATGGGATCTGTCCTCAATGCGTTACATGCTCAATGGCGGTGAAGCAATGGTAGCCAAGGTAGGGCGCAGAATGCTTGAGCTTTTAGAACCTTATGGACTGCCTGCTGATGCCATCCGACCTGCATGGGGAATGTCCGAAACTTCATCGGGCGTTATTTTTTCTCATGAGTTTACCCGGGCTGCAACAAGTGATGATGATCATTTTGTCGAGATAGGTTCTCCAATTCCTGGATTCTCTATGAGAATAGTGAATGACCATAATGAAGTGGTTGAAGAAGGCGAGATTGGCCGTTTTCAAGTCTCTGGTCTTTCCGTTACAAGCGGTTATTACCGGCGCCCGGATTTAAATGAGAGTGTGTTTACAGAAGATGGATGGTTTGAAACCGGAGATCTTGGCTTTTTGCGAAACGGGCGCTTAACCATAACGGGGCGCACGAAAGATGCAATTATCATTAACGGCATTAATTATTACAGTCATGCGATTGAGTCTGCTGTTGAAGAATTACCGGACATCGAAACTTCTTATACTGCTGCCTGCGCAGTCCGCGTGGATCAGAATTCAACAGATCAGCTGGCTATCTTCTTTGTTGCTTCCGCAAAAATGAATGATGAGCAAATGTCTCAGCTTCTTAGAAACATACAATCCCATGTCTCACAGGTGATCGGAGTCACCCCAGAATATTTGCTGCCGGTCCAAAAAGAAGAGATTCCGAAAACGGCTATCGGAAAGATTCAGCGCACTCAGCTGAAAACTTCATTTGAAAATGGGGAGTTCGACTCCTTGCTTCATAAATCCAACCGGATGAACGGTGCGGTTCAGGACGGGGAGACGCAGCAAGCAGATCATGCGAAAAGAATAAGGGAAGAGGTACAGGAGCATCTGCTCAGCTGTTTGACTGAGGAGTTGCATGTTTCCCGTGATTGGGTAGAGCCAAATGCAACTATCCAGAGCCTTGGAGTGAATTCTATCAAGATGATGAAGCTCATTCGGTCGATCGAGAAAAAATACAGTATCAAACTCACAGCCAGAGAGATACATAAGTATCCTACGATTGAACGCTTGGCTCATTATCTATCTGATCATGAAGACATTAGCAGCTTGTCTGCTGACAGGGAGGGTACTGACACTTTTAAAACGGAACCGGAAAAGAGTCAGGCATCTTTTCAGCCCCTATCTGAGGTTCAAAAAGGATTATGGACATTGCAAAAAATGTCACCTGAAAAAAGTGCATATCACGTACCTCTCTGTTTTCGATTTTCGTCAGGGCTTCACCTTGAAACATTACAGCAGGCTTTCGGCCTTGTATTGAATCAGCACCCGATCTTAAAGCACATCATCCAAGAGAAAGATGGAGTACCATTTCTAAAAAATGAGCCAGCGATTTCGCTTGAAATCAAGACAGAAGACATTTCTGGTATGAAAGAGTCTGCCATTCCTTCTTTTCTTAGAAAGAAAGCAAAGGAACCGTATGTAAAGGAAAACAGCCCATTAGTGCGTGTCATGAGTTTTTCCAGATCTGAACAAGAGCATTTTTTGCTTATTGTCATTCACCATATGATTTTTGACGGGGTTTCATCTGTAACATTTATACGCTGTCTGTTTGACAGCTATAAGCTTCTTTTAGAAGGACGACAGCCGGAAGTGTCAGTTTCTCCTGCCATGAATCATGATTTTACGGCATGGGAGCAGAACATGCTAGCCGGAGAAGACGGCGCGAAGCATCGTTCATACTGGCAGAAACAGCTATCGGGAACTTTGCCGAATCTGCAGTTGCCTAAGGTCAGCACGAGTTCAGCTGATTCTGAGTTTGAAGAGGATACATACACCCGGCAGCTGCCCAGCGGCTTCATGAATCGGGTGAGGGCGTTTGCGAAAGAGCATTCTGTGAATGTTTCGACGGTATTCTTGAGCTGCTATATGATGCTGCTTGGCCGTTATACCGGCCAAAAGGAACAGATTGTCGGCATGCCGGCAATGGTGAGACCGGAAGAAAGATTTGATACTTCCATTGGACATTTTCTCAATATGCTCCCGATTCGCAGTGAGCTGAACCCGGCAGACACTTTTTCTGAATTTATTTCAAAATTGCAATTAACGATGCTGGATGGGCTTGATCATGCAGCTTATCCTTTTCCGAAAATGGTGAGGGATTTGAATGCTCCTCGCAGCCAAACGGGTTCACCAATATTTCAAACCGCTTTTTTCTATCAAAATTTTCTTCAATCCGGAAGCTATCAAAACTTGTTGAGCCGCTATGCTGACTTCTTTTCTGTCGATTTCATTGATCGTATTCATCAAGAGGGCGAATACGAACTAGTATTTGAACTGTGGGAAACAGAAGAAAAAATGGAGCTGAACATCAAGTACGTAACTACGCTGTTTGATGCGGCTTCTATATCCGCGATGTTCGATCATTTTGTTTATGTAACAGAACAGGCGATGTTGAATCCTTCTCAACCTTTAAAAGAGTATTCTTTATTACCTGAAGCAGAGGAGCAGATGATTCTCAAAACATGGAATGCCACTGGCAAAACGTATCCATATACATGTTTTCATGAATTATTTGAGCAGCAGGCGAAAAAGACACCTGATAGAGCAGCTGTCAGCTATGAAGATCAAACATTGACGTATCGGGAGCTCGATGAAAGAAGTACACAGCTGGCCATTTATTTGCAGGCGCATGGAGTGGGACCTGACCGTCTGGCGGGAATCTATGTGGATCGATCGCTTGACATGCTGGTGGGATTATTGGCGATTGTTAAGGCTGGAGGAGCATATGTGCCGTTAGACCCGTCCTATCCGGCTGAGCGACTGGAATACATGCTGGAGGACAGTGAAGTATCCATGACGCTGACGACATCAGAATTAGTAAATACGTTGAATTGGAACGGCATCAAGACTGCTCTGTTAGATCAAGACTGGGATGAGATCGCACAAACAGCCTCTGATCGAAAAGTGCTTACACGCACTGTCACGCCGGAGCACTTGGCATATGTCATTTATACATCCGGCAGCACAGGAAAGCCAAAAGGCGTTATGATACCACATAAAGCTTTGACAAATTTTCTCGTTTCAATGGGAGAAACACCAGGTCTTTCGCCAGAGGATAAATTGCTCGCTGTCACAACCTATTGTTTTGATATCGCAGCTCTGGAGTTATATTTGCCTTTGATAAAGGGCGCACACTGCCATATTTGTCAAACGGAGCATACAAAAGACGTTGAAAAACTGAAACAGGACATCCAAACGATCAAACCGACAGTGATGCAGGCAACCCCCGCTACATGGAAGATGCTCTTTTATTCAGGCTGGGAAAATGAAGAGAGAGTGAAAATTCTATGCGGAGGCGAAGCTTTGCCTGAGACGTTAAAACGATATTTCTTACATACAGGCAGCGAAGCCTGGAATATGTTCGGGCCAACCGAAACAACAATCTGGTCAGCGGTTCAGCGCATTAACGAAGAATGCTCTCATGCCACGATAGGAAGGCCAATCGCCAATACACAAATGTATATTACGGATTCTCAGCTTGTTCCAGTACCGGCTGGAGTTCCGGGTGAGCTTTGCATTGCAGGGGACGGCGTGGCGAAGGGCTATTACAAAAAGCAAGAATTAACGAATTCGAAATTCATTGACAGCCCTTTTGAGCCTGGATCGAAGCTTTATAGAACAGGAGATATGGCGCGCTGGCTGCCGGGAGGACGAATTGAATATATAGGCCGTATCGATAATCAAGTGAAAATACGCGGGTTCCGTATTGAACTTGGCGATATTGAAAGCAGGCTCAGTCAGCATCCTGGCATTCAGGAATGCGTCGTGGTTGCAGCTGAAGAGAATGGAATGGATAAGCTTGCTGCCTATTATACAGCTCAACATGCAAATGCTTCTCTAGCGGCAAGGGAGCTGCGTCATTATGTAAAAGACGTTTTGCCTGCCTATATGGTGCCTTCTTATTTTATTCAGCTTGACCATCTGCCGTTAACACCGAACGGAAAAATAGACAGAAACATTCTTCAAAATAACGAACTTACAGCGAAGCAGCCAAAGCAAAGGGAGATCTCTCCTAAGAACATTCAGGATGCGGTTTTCACCATTTGGCAGGATGTGCTGAAAATGACTGACATTGAATGGGAAGACGGATTTTTCGATGTGGGCGGGGATTCGCTTCTAGCGGTTACTGTCGCTGACCGCATCAAACATGAACTATCCTGTGAGTTTTCTGTCACAGACCTGTTTGAGTACTCAACGATCAAAAATATCAGCCAATACATTACTGAACAACGGATGGCCGATACAAGTGCCCCGATGCCGACAGAACCGGCAGTTCATATAGATCAGTCCACCCAGATGAGCGAACTCCCAGATTATTATGAGGATAGTGTGGCGGTTATTGGCATATCGTGTGAATTCCCAGGGGCGAAAAACCATGCTGAGTTTTGGGAGAACCTCAGAGACGGCAAGGAAAGCATTACGTTTTTTAGTAAAGAAGAGCTTCAGCGTTTTGGCATTTCGGAGGAGATAGCGGAGAATGCCAGCTATGTCCCGGCTAAATCTTCAATTGATGGGAAAGACAAATTTGACCCAAGCTTCTTTCAAATCTCTCCTAAAGACGCTGAATTTATGGACCCGCAGCTTCGAATGCTGCTGACTCACTCATGGAAAGCAATAGAAGATGCCGGTTATGCTGCGAAGCAGATTCCGCAAACCAGTGTTTTTATGTCGGCAAGCAATAATTCTTATCGCGCGCTGCTGCCGTCAGATACAACAGAGAGTCTGGAAACGCCGGATGGCTATGTCTCGTGGGTGCTTGCGCAGAGCGGGACGATTCCGACAATGATTTCCCATAAGCTCGGGCTGAAAGGGCCAAGCTATTTCGTCCATGCCAATTGCTCATCGTCCCTGATTGGATTGCATTCTGCCTATAAAAGCCTGCTGTCAGGTGAATCTGCTTATGCTTTAGTTGGCGGTGCAACGCTGCATACCGAGTCAAATATCGGATATATGCATCAGCCGGGTCTTAACTTTTCGAGCGACGGACATATTAAAGCTTTTGACGCTTCAGCTGACGGAATGATAGGCGGTGAGGGTGTTGCCGCAGTATTGCTGAAAAAAGCGGCTGATGCTGTAAAAGACGGGGATCATATCTATGCTTTGCTGAGAGGCATAGGTGTAAATAACGATGGCGCCGACAAAGTCGGTTTTTATGCTCCTAGTGTCAAAGGACAGGCTGACGTGGTGCAAAAGGTCATGAATCAAACGAAGATACAGCCTGAATCCATCTGCTATGTGGAAGCGCACGGAACTGGAACGAAGCTGGGAGATCCAATCGAGCTGGCGGCTTTAACGAACGTTTACAGGCAATATACAAATAAAACGCAATTTTGTGGCATTGGGTCGGTGAAAACCAATATCGGACATTTAGATACAGCTGCCGGTCTGGCGGGCTGCATTAAGGTCATGATGAGTCTTTACCATCAGGAGCTTGCACCGAGTATCAATTATAAGGAACCGAATCCAAATACAGACTTGGCCAGCTCTCCTTTTTACATCGTTGATCAAAAGAAAACGTTAAGCCGTGATATCAAAACGCACAGGGCTGCACTTAGCTCGTTCGGGCTTGGCGGGACAAACACCCATGCGATTTTCGAACAGTACAAAAGGGATTCAGATAAGAAAAAGATAGACGGAACCTGCATCATACCGATCTCGGCGAAAAATAAAGAGAGGCTGCAAGAGTATGTAGAAGACATTCTGGCCTATTTGGAAAGAAAAGGGCTTGAGCCCAGCCAGCTGCCTGATTTTGCGTATACCCTTCAGGTCGGACGGGAAGCGATGGAGTATCGTGTCGCCTTTACTGCCGATCATGTGAATGAGTTAAAACAGAAGCTCACAGATTTTATCAATGGGAAAAAAGCGATTGAAGGCTGTTTTCAAGGAAGTAAGCACAATGACAGGGAGATTTCATGGCTGACGGAGGACGAGGACAGCGCGGAACTGATCCGTAAGTGGATGGCCAAAGGAAAAGTGAACAAGCTCGCGGAAATTTGGAGCAAGGGAGCGCATATGGATTGGATGCAGCTTTACAAAGGTGAGCGTCCATACAGAATGAGCCTGCCGACATATCCATTTGCAAAGGAACGATACTGGCCATCGCAGGATGACCGCAAGCCGTCGGGTCAAATATCATCCAATCAGACAGAGATCGGTTTCATTCATCCGCTGCTCCATCAGAATACATCTGATTTTTCTGAACAGAAATTCAGTTCGGTTTTCACTGGTGAGGAATTCTTTCTGAGAGACCATGTAGTAAGAGGAAAACCGGTGCTCCCTGGTGTTGCGTACCTTGAAATGGCGCACGCGGCTGTCAAGCAGGCGACTGGAAGCAATAATGGTCAAGGGGTCAGAATCAAATTGAATCATACAGTCTGGGTTCAGCCTGTTGTGGTTGACGAACATTCGGCTCAAGTGGATATCGGTCTCTTTCCTGAAGAAGATGGGAAAATCACTTTTGACATTTACAGTACACAGGAAGACGGGGCCGACCCGATTATTCATAGTCAAGGCAGTGCGGAGCTGGTATCTGCCGCCGAAACGCCGGTCGCAGATCTCACTGAAATTTCAAGCCGCTGCGTCAAAGGAAAGATGTCACCTGATCAATTTTACGAAGAAGGCAGAAGCAGAGGGATGTTCCATGGTTCGGCCTTCCAAGGAATTAATAATGTGGATATAGGAAACAGAGAGGTTTTGGCGCAGCTGCAGCTTCCAGAAAACGTTTCTGAAACGAGAGAACAGTTTGTGCTGCACCCGAGTATCATGGACTCCGCCTTGCAGACGGCAACAATATGCATCATGCAGGAATTGACGGATCAAAAGCTGATTTTGCCATTTGCGCTTGAACAGCTTGAGGTGATTAAAGGATGTTCTTCTTCTATGTGGGCTTATGCCCGCTTAAGTGACGGTGATCACGCCGGAGATATGGTTCAGAAAGCGGATATCGATGTCATTGACGAGAGCGGAGACGTATGTGTCAGGATTAAAGGATTCTCCACGAGAGTATTGGAGGGAGAGGTTCATTCATCAAAGCCTTCATCACAGCATGAACGCTTAATGCTCGAGCCGGTATGGGGAGAACAGAAGGGCGGATTTGAGGACGAAGACCTTTCATTCGCAGAGCAAATTGTTGTTCTCTTTGAAACTGAACGAAGTGTCACAGACAGCCTTGCATCAAACTTGAAGGATGCCCATGTCATAATTCTGAATGAAGCTGAAGGGCATATTGCTGAACGTTATCAGTTTTACGCGCAGAACGTGTTTGAGCTAGTGCAAAGAAAGATCCGTGAGCATTCTGCCGGCCGTATTATGATTCAAGCCATCGTTCCTCTCAAAAAAGAGAAACAATTGTTTGCCGGTGTTTCCGGTCTGCTTAAAACAGCTGAATTAGAGTTCAGCAAACTGACAGCTCAGGTCATCGAAATCGAGAAACCTGAAGAGATGAATGATCTTCATCTCAAGCTGAAAGACGACAGCCGCAAGCCTGCGGATAAACAGATTCGATATGAGGATGGAAACCGCTTTGTGAAAGGTTGGCGGGAAATGGCGCTGCCTTCCGCTGAAGAGCTTCATATGCCGTGGAGAGACGAGGGTGTTTATCTAATTACAGGCGGAGCAGGAAGAATAGGCCTGCTGTTTGCAAAGGAAATTGCTAATCGAACCGTTCGATCCACTATTGTGCTGACGGGACGCTCTGTTTTGAGTGAGCGTAAGCAACATGAACTGGAGGCTCTTCGAAGCGTGGGAGCAGAGGTCGTCTATCGAGAGGCTGATGTAAGTGATCAGAGGGCGGTTCGGCGTCTCATGGAGGAAATCAAAGAAAAGCATGGCACTCTTAACGGAATCATTCACGGTGCAGGCAGCATTAAAGATCACTTCATCGTTCATAAAACGAATGAAGAGTTTCTAGAAGTGTTACAGCCAAAAGTGAGCGGGTTGTTACATGTAGACGAATGCAGCAAGGATTTTCCATTGGACTTTTTCATTTTATTCTCATCTGTTTCCGGATGTTTAGGAAACGCTGGACAAGCCGATTATGCCGCAGCCAATACGTTTATGGATGCATTTGCTGCATACCGCAGTTCTCTTGTGGCATCCAAGAAGCGATTCGGCTCAACCATTTCCTTTAACTGGCCGTTATGGGAAGAAGGCGGTATGCAAGTCGGCGCTGAAGTTGAGCAGAGAATGCTGAAAACGATGGGAATGGTCCCGATGCCAACAGATAGCGCCTTGAAAGCATTTTATCAAGGAATAGCATCTGAAAAATCGCAAGTTTTTGTGATGGAAGGGCAGCTTCAGAAAATGAAGCAAAAACTGCTGTCTGCAGGAGAGAAAGCCAAACGGAACGATCAGAGAAACGCGAATCAGGATCACGGACAAACCCGAAAATTGGAGTCGTCTTTGATTCAAATGGTTGGCGAGATTTTAAAGGTAAACACTGACGATATCGATGTCAATACAGAGCTGAGTGAGTACGGATTCGATTCGGTTACATTCACTGTCTTTACAAACAAGATCAACGAAGCATACCAATTGGAACTAACGCCGACCATTTTCTTTGAATATGGGAGCATCCAAAGCTTGGCTGAATATGTAATGGCGGCGCATCCGGGAGAATTGAATCAAGATGCTGCTGTTAATGACACAGATGAAAGGTCAAGCTCATTGCACAGTTTAAACAGCTTGAGTGCATCATTAGGCAACATGGTCAGTGCGATTTTAAAAGTGGATAGTGAAGATATTGATGTCAATACAGAGCTGAGTGAATACGGATTTGATTCGGTTACATTTACGGTCTTTACAAACAAGATCAACGAAGCATATCAATTGGAGCTTACGCCGACCATTTTCTTTGAATATGGAAGCATTCAAAGCTTGGCTGGATATTTGATAGATGAATTTGAGGAAACTTTTGTTCAGGAGAGCAAAAAATCAGAGGGGCAAGAAGAGTTACAGACTAATATATCATCTGAAGTTCCGAAAATGACAGCGCGTAGAAAGCACCGCTTCCAACAGCCTGTTATTGCAAAAGAAGAAAGCAGCAAAAAGCAGACTGCCGATTTTGAGCCGATTGCAATTGTGGGCATCAGCGGCCGATTCCCTGGCGCTATGGATATAGATGAATTTTGGAAAAACCTAGAGGAAGGCAAAGACAGCATCACAGAAGTTCCAAAAGATCGATGGGATTGGCGGGAGCATTATGGAAATCCTGACACTGAAGTCAATAAAACCGACATCAAATGGGGCGGATTTATTGATGGTGTCGCAGAGTTTGATCCATTGTTTTTTGGTGTTTCGCCGCGAGAAGCCAATTATGTAGACCCTCAGCAACGTCTGTTAATGACGTATGTGTGGAAGGCGCTGGAAGATGCGGGCTGCTCGCCGCAAAGCCTTTCGGGTACAGGGACGGGTATCTTTATCGGTACTGGAAACACAGGTTACAAAGACCTATTCCATAGAGCGAATCTTCCAATTGAAGGCCATGCGGCTACAGGTCATATGATCCCTTCGGTTGGCCCGAATAGAATGAGTTATTTTTTAAATATCCACGGTCCGAGCGAGCCAGTCGAAACAGCTTGTTCCAGCTCTCTTGTAGCCATACACCGTGCTGTGACCGCGATGCAAAGCGGCAATTGTGAAATGGCGATCGCAGGAGGCGTGAATACGATCCTAACCGAGGAGGCGCACATTAGCTACAGCAAGGCCGGCATGCTAAGCAAAGACGGCAGGTGTAAAACCTTCTCCGCCGATGCGAATGGCTATGTCAGAGGTGAAGGTGTCGGAATGGTCATGCTGAAAAAGCTGGCAGACGCCGAGCGCGACGGGAATCACATTTACGGTGTTATTCGGGGGACGGCGGAAAATCACGGCGGAAGAGCCAATACCCTCACATCACCTAATCCGAAAGCACAAGCTGATCTGTTAGTGCGTGCATATCGCCAAGCAGGCATAGATCCAAGCACGATCACATATATCGAAGCGCATGGAACGGGGACGGAATTGGGCGATCCAATTGAAATAAACGGGCTGAAAGCCGCGTTTAAGGAATTATCCAATAAGAGAGGCGGCAGCCAGCCGGACATTCCGGATCACCGTTGCGGCATCGGCTCAGTTAAAAGCAATATCGGCCATTTGGAGCTTGCCGCAGGAATCTCAGGTCTGATCAAAGTGCTGCTGCAAATGAAGCATAAAACGTTAGTGAAAAGCCTGCATTGCGAGACGCTTAATCCTTATCTTCAGCTGGCTGACAGTCCGTTTTACATCGTTCAGGAAAAACAGGAATGGAAGGCTGTCACAGATCGTGACGGAAACGAGCTTCCGCGCCGCGCCGGAGTCAGTTCGTTTGGAATTGGCGGAGTAAACGCACATATTGTGATTGAAGAATATACGCCAAAAGCCAATTCAAAACAAACGGCACCAGAACAGCCAAACATGATTGTGCTGTCGGCTAAAAATAAAAACAGGCTAATGGATCGTGCTTCGCAATTACTGGAGGCGATTCGCAAGCAAAAATATACAGATAAAGATTTGCACCGCATCGCTTACACCCTGCAAGTTGGGCGAGAAGAAATGGATGAGCGTCTGGCGTGTATTGCGGGGACGGTGCAGGAACTTGAAGAGAAACTGCAGGCGTTTGTTGACGGTAAGGAAGAAACTGAAGCATTCTTCCGGGGACAGTCGAATCGAAATAAAGAAACCCAGGCCATTTTTACAGAAGATGAGGATATGGCGATAGCAATTGATGCTTGGATCAGAAAAAGAAAATACGCTAAACTTGCTGATTTATGGGTCAAAGGCGTAACGATCCAGTGGAATACATTATACGGCGAGACCAAACCGCGCCTGATCAGTCTCCCTTCATATCCATTTGCGAAGGATCGCTATTGGGTACCGGTAAAGGAACATTCAGAATCGGACAAGAAAGAACTAGTTGATGCTAGAGAAAAGCGCACCGCATGTATTTTGACAAAACAATGGAGTTTGAGCCCGGTTGGCTCAACAGTGCCAGTGACACGAACGGTTGCCATCCTGAGCAATCAAGAGACAGCTGATTTGGCAGCTGAAGTGTCCACGTATTTTCCGAACCATCTTATATTAGATGTGAGCCGGATAGACTGGCACCAGCCAGACATTGATTGGAAAGAGTTTGACGGCCTAGTGGATGTCATCGGCTGCGGAGAAGATGATGAAGACCAGCTGGATTGGATTGAATGGGTGCAGAGACTGGTTGAATTCGGGCATAAAGAGGGGCTCAGGCTGCTTTGTGTGACGAAGGGGCTCGAATCGTTTCAAAACACATCCGTCCGAATGGCAGGCGCCTCACGAGCTGGTTTGTATCGGATGCTTCAAAGCGAGTACAGCCACCTTACATCAAGACATATGGATGCAGAGGAGGTTATTGATCATCATCGTCTCGCGAAGCAGATCGCTGATGAGTTTTATTCAGATTCTCATAATACGGAGGTTTGCTACAGAGACGGTTTGCGGTATCAGGCTTTTCTAAAAGCGTCTCCTGAAACAGGTGAGGGAGACGAACAAAGGATGACCTTCCCTAAAGATCATGTGCTTATTATTACAGGCGGGACACGAGGCATCGGACTATTATGCGCCCGGCATTTTGCGGAGCACTATGGAGTGAAAAAGCTGGTGCTGACCGGACGAGAGCAGCTTCCACCGCGAGAGGAGTGGGCTCGTTTTGAGACATCAAACACATCCGCGGCAGAGAAAATTCAGGCAGTGCGGGAGCTGGAAGCGCAGGGTGTGCAAGTGCAAATGCTGTCGCTTACGCTATCTGATGATGCTCATGTTGAGCAAACGCTGCAACATATCAAGCGAACATTAGGACCGATTGGCGGTGTCATTCATTGTGCAGGTCTGACGGATATGAATACTCTGGCGTTTATCCGAAAAACTTCTGATGATATTCAGCGGGTGCTGGAGCCTAAAGTTGCTGGGCTGACAACGCTATATCGCCACGTGTGTAACGAGCCATTACAGTTTTTTGTATTATTTTCTTCTGTTTCAGCCATTATTCCGCAGCTTTCGGCGGGACAAGCTGACTACGCTATGGCCAATAGCTATATGGATTATTTTGCTGAAGCACATCGAAAAAATGCGCCGATCATCAGTGTTCAGTGGCCGAATTGGAAAGAAACCGGTATGGGCGAAGTGACAAATGATGCATATCGAGAAAGCGGCTTGCTGAGCATTACGAATTCAGAGGGCTTACGTTTTCTAGATCAAATCTTATCAAAAACGCTCGAACCGGTTGTTCTCCCTGCGGTGGCGAATCAAACAAATTGGGAGCCGGAGCTACTGATGAAGCGGAGGAAACGGCATGAGGATGGTTTGCGGGAATCGACTTTGCAGAGCCCGCTGGCCAAAGATAACGAAGGGATCGATGCAATTTCCAAAAGTGAGGGGCTATTATCTGAAACACAGTCCTGGCTTGTTGATTTGTTTTCCGAAGAGCTGAGAATTGATCGTGAAGACTTTGAGATTGACGGATTATTTCAAGATTATGGGGTGGATTCGATCATTTTGGCACAGGTGCTTCAGCGTATAAACCGCAAATTAGAAGCAGCGCTCGATCCATCTATTCTATATGAATACCCGACAATTCAAAGATTCGCAGATTGGCTGATCGGCTCTTATTCCGAAACGCTGTCTGCTCTATTCGGAGGCGGGATATCGGGTACATCAGCAACTTTGGAGAACAAAATGGAAGCAGGCGTATCTGCCCATGCGAAGGAGCGTGCTCCTGCCGCCCAGATACAAGCGCCGACGACTCTTTCACCGGGCCCTCATGCAGAAGATATTGCTGTTGTCGGGCTGTCTTGCCGCTTTCCGGGAGCAGATACGCTAGAAACCTATTGGTCGTTATTATCTGAGGGACGTTCATCAATCGCTCCGGTTCCGGCAGAGCGCTGGGGCTGTAAAACGCCATATTATGCCGGCATGATTGATGACGTCAGCCATTTTGACTCTGATTTCTTTCTGCTTCATGAAGAAGACGTAAGGGCGATGGACCCGCAAGCATTACTCGTATTGGAAGAGTGTCTGAAGCTCTTGTATCACGCCGGATATACACCTGAGGAAATAAAGGGGAAGCCAGTCGGCGTTTATATTGGAGGCAGAAGCCAGCACAAACCTGATGAAGAGAGTCTTCATCATGCTAAGAATCCGATCGTGACAGTCGGCCAAAATTATTTAGCGGCTAATATTTCACAGTTTTTTGATGTCCGCGGCCCGAGTGTTGTAGTAGATACAGCCTGTTCGTCAGCTTTGGTCGGCATGAATATGGCCATTCAAGCTCTGCGTAGCGGTGATATTCAATCTGCCTTAGTCGGCGGTGTCAGCTTGCTGAGCTCAGATGCCTCTCACAGACTATTCGACCGACGTGGCATTTTAAGCAAACTTTCATCCTTCCATGTGTTTGATGAGCGTGCCGATGGAGTTGTGTTGGGTGAAGGCGTCGGAATGGCCATGTTAAAAACAGTAAAACAGGCGCTGGAAGACGGAGATACCATATATGCTGTCGTGAAAGCAGCCTCGGTCAATAACGACGGAAGAACGGCAGGCCCGGCCACGCCTAATCTGGAAGCGCAAAAGGAAGTCATGAAAGACGCGCTTGTCAAAAGCGGAAAAAAACCAGAGGACATCAGCTATCTTGAAGCAAACGGGTCAGGTTCAATGGTAACCGATCTGCTTGAACTGAAAGCGATCCAATCGGTGTACCGTTCCGATCACTCATCGCCTCTTTCTCTCGGCTCCATCAAGCCGAACATCGGGCATCCGCTATGTGCTGAAGGGATCGCCAGCTTTATTAAAGTTGTACTGATGCTGAAAGAGCGCCGCTTTGTCCCATTTTTATCAGGTGAAAAAGAGATGGCGCATTTCGATCAACGGAAAGCGAATATTACGTTTGCCCGAACGCTGGAAAAATGGACAGATTCGCGGCCTGCGGCGGCCATCAACTGTTTTGCCGATGGGGGGACGAATGCTCATGTCATCGTAGAGGCGTGGGAAGAAGATGAAAAACGCGCCAGCAAGCGCAGTCCAATATCGCCTCCGCCATTAAAGAAACGGGCGTTTTCGCCCGGCGAGTCAAAGCCGATAGCGGAGACCTTAAAAGTGGATGCGGCAAACATATGGGATACTTATGAGGTGGAGGTCTAACGTGAAAAATATAACGAAACAACTCACATTATCGTTAAAAAATCCGTTTATTTATCACCATGTGGTTTACGGACAAAATGTCCTGCCGGGATTAGCCTATATTGATATGATCTACCAGATATTCAGAGAACACGGCTACGCCTGCTCAGAGCTTCAGCTGCGGAATTTATCCATCTATCAGCCGCTGATTGTGGAACAGAATGCGGTGATCGTTCTCGATGTCCAGTGTACGGAGAAAAAAGAAGGAAAGTGGCAAATCACAGCTAAAGGCTTTGAAAAACGTGGCGGGAATAAAGCTTCAGAAGAAAAGGTCTATATGAAGGCTGACATGCACGCCCACTCCCCGGCTGTATTTGAAGAAACACTGGATCTTAATCAGATTAAAGCAGCTGCGCAAAACGTTATTCAGCTTGATGATGTATATGAACAATGCAGACGTCAGGAGTTAGTGCACAGCGAATATATGAAAGCCAGCGGTCACATTTATGAAGACGAAAACGGCGTCCTTCTTGATCTTTCTCTCGGTTCTGAAGCCATGCATCACGCAGAAGGCTTTATGTTTCATCCGACTCTCATAGACGGGAGCGGGGTGGGTGCCAACAATTTGCTCACATCTTTGCTTAAAGGAGAACAGAGGCTGTATTTGCCTCTGTTCTATGAATCCTTTTCCGCTTCAGCACTTTTGCAGACACATTGCATGACGAGAATTAAGCGCTCCTCCGTCCGGCAGGAAAAAGAGCTGATTTATGTAACACTTGAATTTTTCAACGCTTCGGGAGAAAAAGTGGCTGAACTGAAAAACTTCACAAGCAAACTAGTGCGGGAAGCAGAGCTGATTAGCGGAAAGCAACAGGATGTAGAGGAGAAACAAGAGACGGGAAAGGGCACAGTCGAGCATACTCAAGCTGCTGACACCGTATCTTCATCCGGCAGTATGGGGTCCTATGGCGAGGCTGAACAGTTCGTAAGCCAATTAATTGCAGGCAAAATAAATAAGCCGATCGAACAGATTGAAAAGCAGGTCGGCTATTACCAAATGGGACTGAATTCATCAGGCTTGCTTGAAGTGGTAGAAACCATCAGTGACAAGATCGGTGAGAGCCTTTCGCCGACTCTCTTGTTTGAGCATACCACCATTGCCGAATTGTCAGCGTTTCTTGCCGAGGAATATGCTGAGCATTTTTGTGCCGCTGGTTCCCTTGATCAAAATGAAAGAGAGCACGTCTCCGATAGCATAATCGGCGACAAGGCTGCCGAAGGCCGAAAGACAAGCGGACCTGCTGACTTTTCTCATATTGCACCTTCTGAGACAGCAGGCGACATTGCGATTATCGGCTTGGCGGGCAGGTATCCGAAGGCAAACAATATTCATGAATTTTGGAACAATCTGAAAGAGGGCAAGGATTGCATTAGCGAGATTCCAGAGTCGCGCTGGGATTGGCGGCGCCTTGAAGGAATCACATCTCCTTCGGGTAAGGACATTTCCAAATGGGGCGGATTTATTGATGATCCAGACTGCTTCGATCCTCAATTTTTCAGAATCACGCCGAGAGAAGCAGAGACCATGGACCCTCAGGAGCGACTGTTTTTAGAAACCTGCTGGGAAACGATTGAGGATGCAGGCTACACGCCGAAGACTTTGGCCAAGCCTAAAGGACGGAACAAAAGGCAGCATGTAGGCGTTTTTGCAGGCGTCATGCATAAGGATTATACATTAGTCGGCGCTGAAGAAGCATCAGCGGAAAATGTGTTTCCTCTCTCGCTCAACTATGCGCAAATCGCCAACCGTGTATCTTACTTTTGTAATTTCCACGGCCCGAGCATGGCGGTCGATACGGTATGCTCCTCATCTCTGACTGCTGTACATCTAGCGTTGGAAAGCATTCGCCACGGTGAGTGTGATGTCGCGTTAGCAGGCGGAGTGAACCTGTCCCTGCATCCTAATAAATATATGACATACGGGGTCTGGGATATGTTTTCCACTGACGGACACTGCCGTACATTTGGCAAGGATGGAGACGGTTATGTGCCGGCTGAAGGAATCGGTGCGGTTTTATTAAAGCCATTGCACCAGGCAGAGAAAGATGGAGATCGCATTTATGCAGTGATTAAAGGAAGTGCTGTGAATCATGTGGGCACTGTAAGCGGCATTTCAGTGCCGAGTCCAGTTTCTCAAGCTGATCTGATTGAGGCATGCTTAGAGAAAACGGGAATTGACCCGCGGACGATCAGTTATGTAGAAGCACACGGAACCGGTACGTCCTTAGGAGATCCGATCGAATTACAGGGGTTGATGAAAGCATTCCGCCAATATACACAGGATCGGCAGTTCTGTTCAATCGGTTCTGTTAAATCGAACATCGGGCATGCTGAATCCGCCGCGGGTATCAGCGGTTTAAGTAAGGTTGCCCTTCAGCTTCACCATCAAACACTCGTGCCTTCTTTACATTCAGAAGAACTGAATCCGTACGTGGATTTTGAAAAGTCTCCATTTTATGTACAACATGAAACAGAAACGTGGAAACAGCCTGTTATCAAGGAGAAAGAGGAAGACATCCTTTATCCGCGCCGGGCGGGTATTAGTTCCTTCGGGGCAACCGGTTCAAACGCACATATTATCCTTGAGGAATACATTCCTCAAACATCGGAGCAGGACGTTTCATTGCCATTGCCGTCAGATTCTGACATGCCGGCGGTTATCCCGCTTTCTGCCCGTAATCAAGAACGTCTTCGTGTATATGCAAAACGTCTCTTGGAGTTTCTTCACGACGGGATTCAGATTAGAGATTTGGCTTATACATTGCAGGTAGGTCGTGAACCTATGGAAGAGCGGGTTGCTTTTGTATCAGCCGGAATTCAAGAATTATCAGGTCAATTGAAGGCTTTTGCAGAAGGGCACGAATCCATTCAGCATTGCTGGATGAGCCGAATATCAAGAGGAAGCGATTTATCGCTTTCTGCCGAAACGGTACATAAATTGCTGGAGCAAAGAAAACTCGATCAGATTGCGGAGCAGTGGGCGAACGGATCTGCGGTTGACTGGAAGCTTCTTTATGAGGAAAAGAAACCAAAACGGATCAGCTTGCCGACATACCCTTTTGAGAAAGTGCGTTATTGGGTGCCAAAAGCTGAGGCGGCGACTAATCGTTCTAAGCAGGAAGGACACATCCTACATCCTCTTCTGCATCAAAATGTGTCCGACATGTCGGGAGTCCGCTTTCGGTCAGCGTTCACCGGACATGAATTTTTCTTAAAGGACCATGTCATTAATGGCGAGCGGGTTTTACCCGGTGCAGCTTTATTGGAAATGGTACGGGCGGCTGTGGAAAAGGCAGCTGCAGATCAGTTCCCGACAGGATTCCGGCTCCGGAATATCGTCTGGGTTCGGCCGTTTGCCGTCACAGAACAGCAAGCAGACATACACATACGTTTATATCCTGAGGACAATGGTGAGATTGCATTCGAAATCTGCCAAGAGCCTGAAAGCACAGAGAAGGCGCCGGTTGTATATGGACAAGGGGTCGCAGTGCTTTGTGAGGCTGATGAACCTCGGGTAATCAACATTGAAGAACTGAAGGCAAATGATAATGAGCGGATTCTGTCACCTTCTGATTGCTACGAGGCTTATGCAGAAATGGGCATTCATTATGGTGACAGCCACAGAGCGATTGACAGCATATATATCGGCAAAAACGGAGTTCTCGCGAAATTGACGATGCCTCCTGTGATCACCGACACGGAAGACCATTATGTCCTGCATCCAAGCATGATAGATTCGGCATTTCAAGCATCTATCGGTTTGAGGCTGGGAAACGATACGCGTTTAGCAGACAGAAAGGCCATGCTGCCTTTTGCATTGCAGGATGTCCAAATCTTCAAAGGCTGTGAGGCGTCTATGTGGGCGCGGATCACATACAGCGAGGGCAGTGGAGCTGGGGATCGCATGCAGAAGCTTGATATCGATTTGTGCAATGAAGAGGGGCAGGTTTGCGTGCAGATGAAGGGCTATTCTGCAAGAGTGCTAGAAACAGATACAGAAAATCCTTCTGAGACAATTGACACGCTGCTGTTTGAACACGTTTGGGAAGAAAATGCTCCTGACGAGAAGAAAGAGTTTATAGCGTACGAGACACATAAAGTCGTTATCTGTGATTTTGGAGAACAAATGGAAAACATCCGAAACGATCTTGACTGTATAGTCCTGCATCATCATACAGCGGCAATTGATGAAAGGTTTGAAGCATACGCCGTACAATTATTTGAAGAAATCAAACAGCTGCTGCACTCGAAAACCGGGGGACATACATTCATTCAAGTGGCGGTGCCTGCGTTGAACGAGCCGCAGCTATTAAGCGGCTTAACCGGACTGCTCAAAACGGCTGAACTGGAAAATCCCAAACTGACGGGACAGCTGATTGAATTAGATACCGGGATATCTGCTAGTGGCCTATACGAAATATTGGAAGAAAACAGACGCTGTCCTCTTGACACACATATCCGCTACTGGCAAGGAAAACGTATTGTAAGCAAATGGAAAGAAACGTCTGGTGAGCACCTAAGTGCTGACATGCCATGGAAAGATAAAGGGGTTTATCTGATGACAGGCGGTGCAGGCGGCCTTGGCTTCATCTTTGCAAATGAAATCGCAAACCAAACGAATGATGCTGTTATGATCCTGACTGGTCGCTCTCCTCTCGATGAAAGGAAGCAGGTGATGCTTCAAGAGCTGCAGAAACTTGGCGTCCGAGCGGTTTACAGACAGGCGGATCTGACAGAGAAACAAGCTGTTGATGCCTTAATAATAGAGATCCAAAACACTTACGGCGGCCTGGACGGCATCATTCATAGCGCCGGTATGATAAAAGATAATTTCATTATTAAGAAAAAGAAAGAAGAAGTTCAAACCGTGCTCGCTCCAAAAGTAGCCGGTCTGATTCATCTTGATGAAGCAACGAAAGATATTCCGCTTGATTTCTTTATCCTTTTTTCTTCAGGTGCAGGAGCAGTGGGAAGTGCGGGACAGGCTGATTATGCAATGGCGAATGCATTTATGAATGCATTCAGCGAATATCGAAATGGTCAAGCAGCGCTGGACAAACGTTACGGAAAAACACTTTCGGTATGCTGGCCGCTGTGGAAAGACGGGGGCATGCGTATTGATGCTGAAACTGCGAGGATGCTGACAAAAGAAACAGGCATGGTAGCCATGGAAACAAGGCGAGGGATTCAGGCGCTATATCATAGCTGGGTGTTAGGAAAGCCGCAAGTATTAGTGGCTTCCGGTGTTGCCAATCGGATACGTGCATTCTTATATGAAACGGGACATGGTCAAGACCCATCTCACAATATGAAGAATAGAAATGTCAATCAGAATACGGAAAGAGCGGACATTGTCCTGGGAGTCGATGAAGAGACATTGAGAGAAAAAGCTGAGAATTATGTGAAACAAGTGCTTTCTTCGGTTATCAAGCTGCCGGCCGGCCAGATTGATGCTGAAGCTCCTCTCGAGGATTACGGGATCGATTCTATTATGATCATGCATGTAACGGGTCAATTAGAAAAAGTATTTGGATCTTTGTCTAAGACATTGTTCTTTGAGTACCAGGATATCCGGTCATTAACCCGGTATTTTACTGATTCCCACCGAGAAAAGCTGCTGGACATCTTGAAAATTGAAACAGACAAACCTTCTGCTGCGGAGAATAGAAAAACAGATTCAGAGCCTGAAAGGAGAGAAATCTCTGTTGCCCCAAGAAAGTCCGGATTCTTTCCTTTGCAAGAAAAAGGGCAGAAGCAGCCGAGAAAAAAGGAAACAGAGGAAATTGCAATCATTGGTATCTCAGGGCGCTATCCTCAGGCAGACAACATCTATGAATTGTGGGAAAACCTGAGGGACGGACGAGACTGTATTACGGAAATTCCTGAAGATCGCTGGGATCATAGTCTCTATTATGATGAAGATAAGGACAAGCCTGGAAAAACCTACAGCAAGTGGGGCGGCTTCATGAAGGATGTAGACAAGTTTGATCCGCAGTTTTTCCATATTTCGCCCCGTGAAGCAAAATTAATGGACCCTCAAGAGCGTTTATTTTTGCAGTGTGTGTATGAAACGATGGAAGACGCAGGATATACAAGGGAGCATCTTGGCCGTAAGCGTAATTCGGAGCTTGGCGGAAGCGTCGGGGTGTACGTCGGGGTCATGTACGAAGAATACCAGCTGTACGGAGCGCAAGAGCAGGTGCGCGGCAGGTCTCTGGCGTTAACAGGGAATCCATCATCCATCGCGAACCGGGTATCTTATTATTTTGATTTTCATGGGCCGAGTATTGCTTTGGATACCATGTGTTCTTCTTCCTTAACTGCTATTCATTTGGCCTGCCAAAGCTTGCAGCGCGGAGAGTGTGAGGCGGCATTCGCGGGCGGCGTGAATGTTTCAATCCACCCCAATAAGTATTTGATGCTTGGGCAGAACAAATTTATGTCCAGCAAAGGCCGATGTGAAAGCTTCGGAGAGGGTGGAGACGGCTATGTGCCGGGTGAAGGTGTTGGAGCAGTTCTTCTTAAGCCATTGTCTAAAGCCGTTGAAGATGGCGATCACATATATGGAATCATTAAGGGGACAGCCATTAACCACGGAGGAAAAACAAACGGTTACTCAGTTCCCAACCCGAACGCCCAAGCAGATGTGATCAAAAAGGCATTTGTGGAAGCAAAGGTTGACCCGCGGGCAGTCAGTTATATCGAAGCGCACGGCACGGGAACGTCTCTCGGAGATCCTATTGAAATGACAGGGCTGTCCAAAGTGTTTACGCAACAAACGAAAGACAAACAATTTTGTGCAATAGGCTCAGCCAAATCAAATATCGGGCACTGTGAGAGTGCAGCAGGTATCGCAGGATTAACGAAGGTATTGCTCCAAATGAAAAACAGGCAGCTCGCGCCTTCCCTACATTCAAACGTGTTGAACCCGAATATTGATTTCCATAACTCACCGTTTAAAGTACAGCAAGAGCTAGAAGAATGGAAGAGGCCCATCATTTCTGTCAATGGTAAAGACATCGAATATCCGAGAATCGCAGGCATCTCTTCATTTGGCGCTGGGGGAGTTAACGCCCATATTTTAATAGAAGAGTATGTTCCGGAATCTGGGCAGGAACGTTCCCTAGCAGGGAAACAGCCAGCTGTCATTGTGCTCTCAGCAAAAAATGAGGAAAAACTTCAGAAACGGGCGGAACGATTGCTGCATGCCATTCGTGAACAACGATATGATGAAGTTGATTTGCACCGAATCGCCTATACGCTGCAAGTCGGGCGTGAAGCGATGAATGATCGCCTGGCGTTCGTTGTGGAAACGATGCAGGAGCTTGAAGAAAAGTTGAATGAATGTGTCTCAGGAACAGAAGATCGTGAATCTGTCTATCGAGGACAAGTGAAACGCAACAAAGAATCCATTGCCGCTTTTGCCGCTGATGAAGATATGTCAAAAACAATCGAGGCATGGATGAAAAAAGGAAAGTACGCGAAGGTTTTAGACCTTTGGGTAAGAGGCTTGCGTATCGACTGGGACACGCTTTATCAGGATCAGAAACCGCGGCGCATCAGTCTACCTGCCTATCCTTTTGCAAGAGATCGCTATTGGATAGAAGTTAATGCAACAAAGGCTGAGGAAAAAAGAACGGTGGACCCAGCTGCTGAGGTACAGCCGGTCATACAAAAGCCGTCTATAGTGAGAGAAGCCAGCGGCAAGCCTGCCAATATCACGTTACAGCCTTTAATGGCCAATCAGGATCGTTTGCAGCGTACAGCATCTCTGGTTCCATCAGATACAGAATCAGGGACGATCTCGGCGGAAGAATTGTGCGATGCACTAACGGCGAGCTTAGCGGAAGTGCTGTACATGGAACAAAACGAGGTTGACCCAGACGACGCATTCATAGACATCGGAATGGATTCGATTACAGGACTCGAATGGATAAAAGCAATAAATAAACAGTATGGGACATCACTAAATGTCACCAAGGTTTATGATTATCCGACAACACGTGATTTCGCTGTTTACTTAGCACATGAGTTAAGCGCACAAGCCAGAGAGAAAACAGAAGAAAGCGAAGCCCCGAAGCAAACGGGGACGTACGCACCGATGAAACAGAAAACAGCAGCACCTGCTGCTAAACCGGACAATATCTCCCTGCAGCCGTTAGAGCATCATCAACCGTTGCAGGAAGAACCTGCAGCAACTATTCAATATGCAGCAGCTCAAATATCCGCATCAAGCCAAAATACTGGGGCAATTGAAACGCTGAATGAAGAATTGAGGGAAAGCATAGCAGACGTGTTATTCATGGAGCCGCATGAGGTGGATATTGACGAAGCATTCATTGATATCGGAATGGACTCGATTACCGGGCTCGAATGGATAAAAGCTGTGAATAAGCAGTATGGCACGTCCTTTTCAGTCACCAAAGTGTATGATTATCCAACGATACACGATTTTGCCGAGATGCTAAAGTCTGAGCTTGGAACTCATCTCGATAGAAAACAAGAATTGACAGAACAGAATGATCCCTCTGAAGCTGTTAAACAGCCGGCGGCACTGCCTAAGGCAGAGCCGTCAGAGCGTCCGCTTCAGTCTGTTCAATATCCAATAAAGAAAGAACATGAGAAGAAACCTGCCCCTATTCATCAAGATCACCGGGAGGATGCGATAGCCATTGTCGGGATGTCGGGAAGGTACCCGGGCGCAAGTAATGTAAGAGAGTATTGGGATAACCTGGTTCATGCGAGAAATGCCATTCGGGACATTCCAACATCACGGTGGGATGTTGATCAGTACTATGATCCTGCCTTGAACAAAAAAGGGAAAGTCTATTGCAAATCAATGGGGATGCTTGATGATATTGAACATTTTGATCCGTTGTTTTTTAATATCCCGCCGTCAGAAGCTGAACTGATGGATCCGCAGCACCGAATATTTTTGCAGGAAGGCTATAAAGCCTTTGAGGACGCTGGATATAACGCCCGAACATTAAATGAGAAAAGATGCGGCGTTTATCTTGGCATTATGAGCAATGAGTATGGGGTCATGCTGAATCGGCAGGCAAGAGCAAACGCCACCGGGAACAGCTTTGCGATCGCCGCGGCGCGTATTCCGTATTTTCTTAATTTAAAAGGGCCTGCTATTCCTATTGACACCGCATGCTCATCTTCTTTGGTCGGCACACATTTAGCGCGACAGGCACTCATAAACAAAGAAATTGATATGGCGCTGGTTGGCGGTGTCAGCTTATACCTGACGCCGGAATCTTACATCAGTATGTGTGAGGCCGGCATGCTTTCACCTGATGGACAATGTAAAGCATTTGATAATGGTGCGAATGGTTTTGTGCCCGGCGAGGGTGCGGGTGCGCTGGTTCTGAAAAGGCTGAAAGATGCAGAAGCAGACCGTGACCATATTTATGGCATCATCATTGGCTCAGGTATTAATCAGGACGGGAAAACAAACGGAATCACGGCACCGAGTGCGAAAAGCCAAATGGATCTGGAAAGAGATATATATGAAACATATGGCATAGATCCTGAGAGTATCAGTTATGTAGAAATGCATGGTACCGGAACGAAACAAGGGGATCCAATTGAATTAGAGGCTTTGTCCACCGTATTTCAAGAAAAAACAGACAAAAAACAGTTTTGTGCAATCGGCTCAGTCAAAAGTAACATTGGCCATACATCCGCGGCGGCCGGAGTAGCTAGTGTTCAAAAAGTGTTATTGTGTATGAACCACAAAACCCTGGTGCCGACATTGAACTTCACGACACCGAATGAGCATTTTCAATTTGAGCATTCTCCTTTATATGTAAACACGGAGCTTAAGCCTTGGGAATCGGCCGATGGAAAACCGAGGAGAGCCTGTGTCAGCTCTTTCGGATATAGCGGGACGAATGCCCACATCGTGATAGAAGAATATCAGCCTGAACAGAGGAATGATCAATTAACAAAGCAGCATCATTCAACATTATTTGTACTCTCAGCGAAAAAAGAGCAGCAATTGAAGGCCTATGCAAAAGTAATGAAAGATTACGCAAATTCAATAGAAGAAATTGATTTGGAGGATATGGCATATACGCTACAAACCGGCCGGGAAGCGATGGATTATCGGATGGCGTTTTTGGCGGATTCGAAAGAAGCGGTTATCAAAGCTTTAGGTGATTATTTAGCGGATGTGCCAAACAACAGCATATTTGCCGCTCACGTGAAAGCGAAGAAAAGTGAAATCAAGCTATTTGAAACAGATCATGATGCCAAAGCATTGCTGCAAACATGGATAGAGAAGAAAAGGCTGGAGAAAGTAGCGGAATTATGGGTGAAAGGGCTGCAGATCGATTGGAACGGACTTTATGGAGCTCACATGCCTCGCCGAATCAGTCTGCCTGCTTATCCGTTTGCAAAAGAGTATTACTGGCTGCCACATCAAGAAGACAAGCCCGAAAACAGTGGTTCAGCACAGCCTTACTCCGAACCGATTACTAAGCACTGCTTTCTGCGCAAACAGTGGCAGCATTGTCCGATTGAATCAGTAGAACGTACGAATCAAACCGTTGCCATTTTAGCAAACGAGGAGACAACGGCATTAGCGGCAGAGCTTTCGAAGTATTTCTCGAATTACCGTATATTTGACAGTCAAGAGCTCGGTCATGTATCTGCTGCAGGCTTTGAACATATCTCTGGAGCAATCGATCTGATCGGGTGCGGTACGAGCCATGAGCAGTCGATAAGCTGGATAAACTGGCTCCAAAAGCTGATCGAGCAAGGACGTACAAGTAAGTATCGTTTGACGATCTTGGGTGTAACGAAAGGGCTGGAGTCTTTCGAAAATAAAGCTGTTCATTTGTCTGGTGCTTCACGGGCCGGTTTATATCGCATGCTTCAAAGCGAGTACAGCCACCTTACATCAAGACACGCAGATATGGATTTCGCAGCCTCTCATGAGGAGCTGGCCAAACAGATTGCAGACGAGTTTTATGCCAATAGCACAGAATCAGAAGTCTGTTATCGAGACGGCAAGCGTTATCGCGCATATTTGGCAGAGCAGCCAGCAGACGCTGCCGGCCTTTATCAGAAGCAAGTATCCTTTTCAGCAGAAAAAGTCCTGCTCATTACAGGCGGGACAAGAGGTCTCGGTTCGTTGTGTGCGCGGCATTTTGTGAAAACATACGGTGTTAAGCACCTGGTGCTCATCGGCCGTGAAGAGCTGCCGCTGCGTGACCAGTGGAATTCAGTAAAAAGTGCCTCGATTGCTGAGAAAATAAATGCGATTCAAGAGCTAGAAGCCATGGGTGCGGATGTTCAAGTGCTGTCTCTGGACCTGGCCGATTCATTTGCTGTCGCACAGAGCCTGAAGACCATACACGAAACAATGGGGCCGATTGGCGGAGTCATCCATTGTGCCGGGAAGGTGAACAAACATAATCCGGCATTTATCAGAAAATCACTAGAAGAGATCGAACAGGTGCTTGAACCAAAAGTCGAAGGCCTGCAAACGTTGTTTGATCTGCTCAAAGGTGAACCGTTGGCGTTTGTTGCCTTGTTTTCATCAGTATCAGCGGCCATTCCTATTCTTGCAGCCGGACAAGCTGATTACGCGATGGCGAATGCATTTATGGATTATTTTGCAGAGGCGCATAGAGATGAATGTCCAATTGTCAGCATTCAGTGGCCTAACTGGAAGGAAACCGGTTTAGGTGAGGTTCGCAGCAAAGCTTTAGAACAAACGGGATTGGTAAGCTTGAGAAACGATGAGGGATTACAGCTGCTGGATCAGATTCTATCCGATACACAGCATGCTGTCGTGCTGCCGGTAATCCAAGATACAAATGTATGTAAGCCGGACAAGCTTATACAGCCGTCACGGCCTGTTGAAGCTCTCTCACATCCTGAGACGAAAAAGCAAGCTGACACTCAAAACCTTTTCCTTGAAACAGTCGACTGGCTTGTAACTCTATTTTCAGATGAATTGAAGATAGCAGCTGAAGATTTTGAAACGGATGAGCCTTTCCAAGAATACGGAATCGACTCGATTATATTGGCTCAGCTGGTACAGCAGATGAATCAAACATTAAATGGAGATATTGATCCGTCGATTTTGTTTGAATATCCGACAATAGAATCCTTTGCAAACTGGCTCATATCGAAATATGATGTATCAGCTATTTTGCATCGATCTGTTCCTGAGAAACAGACACCTGTCAAGGCACAACCAGCAATGAAACAGACGCCACTGCCAGAACAGCAGCCGCAACAGATAAGTCATGTAAAAACGGCGGGCCTTACAGAAGATATCGCCATCATCGGTCTTACTTGCAGGTTCCCTGAAGCGGAAACGCTTGAGGCATACTGGGATTTAATACGTGATGGACGGTCTGCGATTAAACCTGTACCGCCTGAACGATTCGGGCATTCCAGCTCGAATTACGCGGGTCTCATTGATGAAATGAATCGATTTGATCATGATTTCTTCATGATGTCCGAGAACGATGTCAGAGCGATGGATCCTCAAGCTTTGGCTGTATTGGAGGAAAGCCTGAAACTGTGGTATCACGCCGGTTATACAGAGAAAGAAGTGAAAGGCATGAGGGCTGGTGTTTATATAGGAGGCCGCAGCCAGCACAAGCCTGATCCGTCCAGTCTTTCAAAAGCAAGAAATCCGATTGTGGCTGGCGGACAAAACTATTTAGCAGCTAACATTTCACAATTTTTTGACTTAAGGGGCCCAAGTATTGTCTTGGATACCGCTTGTTCCTCTGCGCTGGTCGGGCTGAATATGGCCATTCAGGCTCTCCGAAGCGGAGATATTGAGGCAGCGGTTGTGGGCGGCGTCAGTTTGCTTGATGCTGATGCGCATCAAATGTTTCAGGAGCGCGGACTTTTATGTGACAAACCGTCATTCCATATTTTTGATAAGCGGGCAGACGGTGTCATTTTAGGAGAAGGCGTGGGTATGGTTCTCGTCAAAACCGTCAGCCAAGCACTCGAAGACGGAGATTCCATATACGCAGTCATTAAAGCCGCTGCTATTAACAATGACGGAAGAACGGCAGGCCCATCTTCACCGAATCTCGAGGCGCAAAAGGATGTCATGCAGACAGCGCTTGAAAAAAGCGGCAAAAAGCCTGAAGAGATCAGTTATCTCGAAGCGAATGGTTCGGGATCAGCAGTAACAGACTTACTTGAACTGAAGGCGATTCAAGCCATTTACCGCTCTGGCTCAAAGGCGCCATTAGGGCTTGGATCAGTGAAACCTAACATCGGCCACCCTTTATGTGCTGAAGGAATAGCGAGCCTGATTAAAGTTGCTTTAATGCTGAAACATAGACAATTGGTTCCATTCCTGTCAGGTGACGAAAACATGCCGTATTTTGATATAGAAGAGACAGATTTGTATTTTTGTAAATCGCAAACCGAGTGGAGCGAAACAACGCCAGCTGCGGCAATCAATTGCTTTGCCGATGGCGGAACGAATGTCCATCTGATTGTAGAAGCTTGGAAAGACTCGGCTGGGCGTCCAATCAGAAGAAAACCTTTGCCTCTGCCGGAATTGCATCGTCAGCCCGTTTTAACAGAACCATCAGCTCAAACCGTGCAGAAAAAAGTGCTTTCAGACACGGGGGCTCCTAAAGATATGTTTTGGAAAACTTTCAAATAAGAGAGGAGTGGGAAAATGATAACTGAACAACTGACCATTTCAATAAATAATCCTATTATGTCCAACCACAAGGTATATGGACAAGCGTTATTACCCGGCCTTGCTTATATAGATTTGATCTACCAAGTATTCCAAGAACATGGTTATGCATATCAAGAGCTTGAATTGAAAAACCTGACCATTTTTTACCCTTTGATCGCAGACGAATGGTATGACATTGCTTTGACCATTCACGTGTCTGAAAGCAAGAAAGGGAAATGGTCCATCATCATCGACGGACAAAAACAGCGTGGTGAGTCGCTATCGGACAAAAGACAATATGTGACGGCTGACATGCATCGTAAAGAGCGAACTGCTTTTACCGAATCAATAGACCTTAATCAGTGGAAACGTACAGCTGACAGGATTCTGAATTTGGATGAAATATATGAACAATGCTGCTCTCAACAATTAGTGCATACTGGCATGATGAAAGCGGAAGGGCAGATTTTTGAAACCAAAGAGGGTGCTTTGATAGATTTATCAGTCGGACAGGAAGCGTTGCTTCATTCTGAAGCGTTTCTGTTTCATCCGACTCTCATTGACGGCAGCGGCATAGGTTCAAGCTGCCTGCTCTCAGATCAAACGATGTATCTGCCATTGTGTTATGAATCGTTTTCAGCTTCGGAACGATTGCAAAAAGGATGTACAGCCCGGATACTTTCTTCATCTGTGCGCCAGAAGAAAGAACTCACATATATGACGATTGAATATTTTAATTCATCAGGACAAAAAGTGGCCGAGCTGAAACAGTTTGCAGGCAAGTCTGTACGGGATGCGGCAGTCTTTCCTTCTGCAAAAGAAAGTCAAGAAGAAAGACAAGCTGTCTCTCAAAACCCTGGTCAGGACTATACCGCAATTGAAACGTATTTGCGTCAATTGCTTGCTGAACAGCTTGAAAGGCCGGAAGAACAAATGGATATCCATGCCGGATACTATGAGCTTGGGCTGGATTCACCATCCTTGCTTAATGTGGTTCAGGAGATAGGGGCTAAGATTGGAGCGGACCTCTCTCCAACACTGCTGTTTGAATATACAACGATTGCAGAACTAGCTGCGCATCTTGCTGATTACTATTCAATTGGAGAGGCGGACGATACAGTCCGCCAGTCTCCTGTACCAATGCAGGATTCTTCAGCAGCCGCTATCTCTTCACGAGAAATCGGGGAGGATATTGCGATTATCGGAATAGCAGGCCGTTATCCTAAGGCAAAAAACATACAGGAATTTTGGGAACATCTTAAGGCAGGTACCGACTGCATCACAGAGATCCCCAACTCGCGGTGGGAATGGAAGGAAAACAATGGGCTGGAGTCACCTTCAGGCAAGCCATTCTCGAAATGGGGCGGGTTTATCGAGGATGCTGATTGCTTTGATCCTCAATTTTTCAGGATCTCACCCCGTGAAGCGGAAACCATGGACCCTCAGGAACGCTTATTTTTAGAGACGTGCTGGGAAGCTATTGAAGATGCGGGGTATACACCAGAAACAATTGCTTCACAGCAGGGAGAAAATAAAAGGCAGCATGTCGGCGTATTTGCCGGTGTTATGCATAAGGACTACTCCCTTATAGGAGCGGAGGCTCTATCAGAGCACAATCCATTTCCTTTATCGCTGAATTATGCGCAAATTGCCAACAGGGTCTCTTACTATTGTAATTTCCACGGCCCAAGCATGGCGGTGGACACGGTCTGCTCTTCTTCATTAACTGCGGTTCATCTGGCTATAGAGAGCATCCGGAATGGAGAATGCGAGGCCGCGCTTGCAGGAGGCGTCAATTTATCACTGCATCCGGCCAAATATATCAGCTACGGCAGTGTGGGGATGCATTCGAGTGACGGCTATTGCCATACATTCGGCAAAGGCGGGGACGGCTACGTATCTGGAGAAGGTGTCGGAACAGTATTGTTAAAGCCGCTCCGAAAAGCTGAACAGGACGGTGACCGGATTTATGCTGTCATCAAAGGCAGTGTCATTAATCACGTAGGAAAAGTAAGCGGAATTACAGTTCCGAGCCCTGTCGCTCAAGCTGATGTTATCGAAGCGTGTTTAGAGAAAACGGGAATTGATCCACGCACCATCAGCTATGTTGAAGCCCATGGCACTGGAACCTCATTAGGGGATCCGATTGAAATACAAGGATTGGTGAAGGCTTTCAGCCGCAATACACAAGACAAGCAATTCTGCTCAATCGGTTCTGTGAAATCAAACATTGGCCATGCCGAATCTGCAGCCGGCATCAGCGGCTTAACAAAGACTGTCCTGCAGCTGCATCATAAAACATTGGTGCCATCATTACACTCAGAAGAGCTGAATCCATATTTGCAGCTCGATCAAACCCCGTTTTTTGTTCAGCATGAAACGAAAAAATGGGAGCAGCCTTCAATGACAGAAAACGGGATGGACGTCACATATCCCCGCCGCGCCGGTTTAAGTTCGTTTGGGGCCTCAGGGTCCAATGCGCATCTTATTTTGGAGGAATATATTCCGGCAGAGAGCTTTTCAGAGCCGGTTTTATCGAAAAATGAAGAAGTAATGATTCCATTGTCCGCGAGAAACAAAGACCGTCTGCAGGCTTACGCTGTTAAACTCCTTGATTTTCTGAGCGAGGACGTCAATCTTGTAGCGTTAGCTTATACATTACAGACGGGCCGGGTGGAAATGGAGGAGCGGGCAGCCTTCATCGTGAAGGACATAAAGGATTTAACTGCTAAGCTTCGGGCGTTTACAAATGGTGAAGAAGAGATCGATGGTTGCTGGACTGGGCAAGCCATGGAGGATCAGGAGGCTGCAGAACCAACATCAACAAACAGCGAATTGAAGAAAATGGCGGAATCATGGGTTCAAGGAAAGCGGGTCATCTGGGTCGGCCTATACGGCGATCGCAAGCCGCTTAAAATCAGCGTTCCGACCTACCCGTTTGCTAAGGAGCGCTACTGGATACCGGCTCCTGAAACGAAAACCAGCACTGTGAATCATACCTTACATCCGCTTGTGCACCGCAATACGTCAGACTTTACTGAGCAGCGCTTTAGCTCTGTTTTTACAGGCAAGGAATTTTTCCTATCTGATCATGTTGTGCAGGGACAGAAAATCTTGCCGGGTGTTGCCTATTTAGAAATAGCAAGAGAAGCAGCGGAAAAAGCTGCGGGCGATCTGGAAGATGAACAAAGAGTTGTGTCGCTTAAAGACATCGTCTGGGTCCGCCCTATCACGATAGGAAGTGAACCAAAAGAAATACATATTGGCCTTTATCCTGAAGATAACGGGGACATTTCCTTTGACATTTATAGCATTTCTGAAACTAAAGAAGAAACCCCAATGGTACACAGTCAAGGCCGTGCAGTCATTTCAGCTAAAGCGGACACCCCAGTTTTAGACCTTGCATCAATCCAGACAGAATGCAGTCTGGACACAGTAACGTCAGAACAATGCTATACGGCGTTTCGAAAGATTGGGCTTGACTATGGCGAGGGCTATCAAGGGATAGAAAAAGTACTCGTCGGACAAGATCAATTGCTTGCCAAAATCTCATTGCCCGATTCTCTAAAAGACGGTAAGCAGCAATTTACGCTTCACCCGAGTTTGATGGATTCCGCCTTCCACTCCACAGTCGGTTTTATCGTTAGCTCAGTCAATGCTGACAGACAAGCTCATCAGCTTTCTCTCCCGTTTGCATTGCAAGAGCTTGACATTTTCAGCCCGTGTCCAGAAGAGATATGGTCTTATATTCGATACAGTTCAGATAGCAAAGCGGAGGACAAAGTCAGAAAATATGATATTGATTTATGCGATGAGAACGGGAACGTTTGTGTTCGAATGAAGGGTGCTTCGATGCGAGCACTTGATGGAGAGCAGGCCAAGCCTCAAACAGTAGCTGATTCCCCGCTGACAGGGCATACGATGATGATCCCTGCCTGGGAACCGGTTTCTCCAGATAAGGAGGGCGATGCTTCGTTTATCGGTACGCGTGCTGTTTTATGCGGCGGTACTGAAGGTGAACGGGCATTAATAAAGCAGCATTATCCTCAGGTTTCCTTTATCGATATTCGGCCTGCAGATGATATTGATGCAATAGCAGACAAACTGCAACCGTACGGCAGCATTGACCATGTATTGTGGATTGCTCCGTCATACTCGGAGAATATGTTTAGTGAGGGACAAGAAGAGGCTGTTCTTCAGGCGTTTAAGCTTGTGAAGGCATGTCTTCAATTAGGTTATGGTGAGAAACAGCTAGAATGGTCTCTTGTGACCGTCCAAGCGCAGCCGGTTACGCAACATGAAACTGTACAGCCAGCTCATGCAAGCATTCACGGACTAGCCGGCACAATCGCTAAGGAATATCCGCATTGGAAAATCCGTCTTCTTGATCTTGAAGAAGGCTGCACATGGCCGGTAAAACAAATGTTTACCCTTCCTGCTGATCGTCTCGGCCACGCTTGGGCCTATCGGAATCAGCAATGGCATCAGCAGCAATTGATCCCATATCGGCACTCACCGTCAAATGACACGCTATATCGAAAAGGCGGAGTCTATGTGGTCATCGGAGGCGCCGGGTACATCGGGGCGGCATGGAGTGAGTACATGATCCGCCGCTATCAGGCGCAAATCGTTTGGATTGGACGCAGTCAAATCAATGATGCCATCAAGGCAAAAGCAGACCGTCTTTCCGCTCTTGGCCCTGAGCCTTACTATATTGCTGCCGATGCAGCGGATATGCATTCATTGCAGCAGGCTTATGATCAAGTGAAAAAGCGTTATCCTCACATTCACGGAATCGTTCACTCTGCCATGGTTTTATCTGAACAAAGCCTGGAAAAAATGACGCTGGAAGAATGTAGAGCCGGACTGGCGGCCAAGGTGGATGTCAGTGTTCAAACGGCCCAAGTGTTCCGTCAGGAGAATTTGGATTTTGTTTTATTTTTCTCTTCGCTTGTAGCCCATATCAAAAATGTGAAACAAAGCCATTATGCCTCTGGCTGCGCATTTGCAGATGCTTTTGCTCACCGTCTTTCCCAAAGCTGGGCTTGCCCTGTAAAAGTCATGAACTGGGGATATTGGGGGAACAGTGAAGCCGCCGAGGATGAACAATATGTACAGCTCATGAATCAAATTGGCTTAGGCTTAATTAAGCCTGCGGAAGGCATGAAGGCGCTGGAAGCACTGCTTTCTGGGCCAGTCAGCCAAACGGCTTTCATTCATACGACAAAACCTGTCGCAGTCGAAGGCGTGAATCAGAATGAATTCATCACCCTTTATCCCGAGCACCCTTCAGTTGACGCTGAAAGCCTGAAGGAGCGCCTGCCGAAAACAGGACAATTACAAAGAGTCACACATGAAGAGCTGGACGATCTTCTTTACAGGTTGTTGTTAGGGCAGCTGCAAACGGCCGGACTGTTTGATGGTCATAGATTATCAGTTGAACGCCTTCAACAATACAAGACTCGTGAATTTTATGAAAAATGGCTTCAGCAAAGCAGTGAATTCCTTCTGCAGCATGATTATCTTAAGAAAGATGGAGATTCATTGGTGAGGAAGGATCAAGCAGAGGATATTGGGCTGCTTTGGCAAGAATGGAATGCGAAAAAAGAAAAGTGGCTCAATGACAGCAATACAAAGGCGATGGTTGTATTAGCAGAGACCATGTTGAAGGCATTACCGGATATTTTGACAGGGGAAGTCCCTGCCACAGATATCATGTTCCCGCATTCCTCAATGGAATTGGTGGAAGGCATTTATAAGCATAACCAAGTGGCAGACTATTTTAATAAAGTGCTTGCCGATACGTTAATCGCTTACGTGGATGAACGGCTGAAGCACGATCCTGAGGCATCGATTCGCATTATGGAAATAGGCGCAGGCACAGGCGGCACGAGTGCCGGAATCTTTCAAAAACTGAAAGCCTATCAAAACCATATCAAAGAATACTGTTATACAGATCTGTCGAAAGCATTTTTGCTGCATGCTGAAAAGGAATATGGGGCGGAAAATCCGTACCTGACGTATCAGCTTTTTGACGTGGAAAAACCAATTGACCAGCAGGAAATCGAGGCTGGCGGCTATGATGTCGTCATTGCCGCTAATGTCCTTCACGCGACAAAAAATATCCGTCAAACCCTGCGGCATACAAAAGCAGTGATGAAAAACAACGGAATGCTGCTGCTGAATGAAATGGCGGGAAACAGCCTGTTCCCCCACATCACCTTTGGTCTCTTGGAAGGCTGGTGGCTGTATGAAGATCCTGCAGTGCGGATTCCCGGCTGTCCAGGCTTATATCCTAACAGCTGGAAAGAGGCACTAGAAAGCGAAGGCTTTGAATCTGTCTTCTTCCCGGCCGAAGCTGTCCATGATCTCAGTCACCAGATTGTCGCAGCCTCAAGCAATGGGCTGGTTCGCCGTATGATGATGGAAAGTGTGATCGTGCCAGAGAAAGATATGTCTCAGACATCATTTAACGAGCCAGCCAATACACAAAACATAGCTTCGGAGAAAGCGGGACAATCCAATACTGATGCTCTTAGAGAAAAAAGCACAGAATATATGAAAAAACTAATCGGAGAAACATTGAAAATTCCTGCAAGCAAAATTGAGTCATCTGAACCGCTTGAAAAATACGGTATCGATTCTATCGTCGTTGTCCAGCTGACGAATACATTGCGTAAAGAATTAGACCATGTAAGCAGCACTTTATTTTTCGAGTACCAGACCATCGACGCGTTAGTAGAGCATTTAATCAAAACAAAAACAGAAGCACTGATGAAACTGACAGGTCTTGACCGTCAAGTTCACCAACAGCCACCGGCCGCAAGCAAGAATGAATCTTCACAGAAGTCTGGACACGCCGTTAAAAAATTGCAGCGCTATCGCAAGCTTGGCTTCAGTAGGGAGAAAGAAACGCCAACACACGCTCTTGCCAGCCGTGACGTTGCCATTATTGGCATATCCGGACGTTATCCTCAGGCGGAGACAGCAGAAGACTTTTGGAATAACCTAAAAGAAGGAAGAAACTGTATTGAGGAAATTCCGAAAGAACGCTGGGATTGGAGAGCCTATTACGATAAAGAAAAAGGAAAAGAAGGATCGATTTATACGAAATGGGGCGGATTTATCAAGGATATGGACAAGTTTGATCCATTATTCTTTCAGATTTCTCCGCTCGAAGCAGAAAGAATGGACCCTCAGGAGCGATTATTTCTGCAAACCGCTTATGCAAGTATTGAAGATGCGGGATACACGCCTGACACGCTCTGTACAAGTAGAAAAATCGGCGTCTTTGCCGGAGTCATGAACAAAAATTATCCGACCGGCTACGGCTATTGGTCTATCGCCAACAGAATATCCTATTTGCTGAATTTCCAAGGTCCGAGCCTTGCAGTCGATACAGCCTGCTCCTCTTCTCTGACAGCGATTCATTTAGCGCTGGAAAGTATTTATAGCGGATCAAGTGATTGCGCCATTGCCGGCGGTGTCAATGTAGTTGTCGACCCGGTCCATTATCAGAACTTATCTGTCATGAATATGCTCTCTGCAAGTGATACATGTAAATCATTCGGCGATGACGCAGATGGATTTGTCGACGGTGAAGGCGTAGGAGCCATTGTGTTAAAGCCGCTGCAGCAAGCAATAGCAGACGGCGACCATGTTTACGGTGTGATAAAGGCCAGTGCGATTAACAGCGGAGGAAAAACAAATGGATATACGGTTCCAAATCCTCATGCACAGGCACAGCTGATTAAAGAAGCGATTGAGCGCGCCAACATTCCTGCCCGGACCATCAGTTATCTGGAGGCGCATGGAACAGGCACCGCATTAGGAGATCCGATTGAGATAGCGGGATTAGCAAAAGCATTTGAGGAAGATACGCAAGAGAAACAGTTTTGCGCGATTGGCTCCAGCAAATCAAATATCGGTCATTGTGAAAGTGCAGCCGGCATCGCCGGGCTGACAAAAATTCTTTTTCAGTTTAAATACGGCCAAATTGCGCCATCTTTGCATTCTCAGCGATTGAATCCAAACATTGAATTCAGCCATACTCCGTTTGTCGTTCAGCAGCATCTTGGTGAATGGAAACGCCCGGTGATTGACGGGCAAGAGGTGCCGAGACGTGCCGGATTGAGCAGTTTTGGCGCCGGAGGGTCCAATGCACATATGATTCTGGAAGAATATATTCCGAGAACAGAAGCGCAGACTCCTGAAGCTCATTCTCCTGCGCTGATTGTGCTGTCAGCGAAAAACAGGGAACGGCTGCAAGAAAAAGCGGAACAGCTGCTCACAGCCATTCAAGAAAAAAGGTACAGCGAAACAGATCTAATCAGGATCGCCTATACTTTGCAAACGGGCCGTGAAGCAATGGAGGAACGGCTGGGCTTTATAGCGGAATCATTAGAGGATCTTGAGAGAAAGCTGAACGATTTTATCGAAAACAAAGCAGACAGCCTGTACCTGGATCGCATCGATGACAACAAAAAAGCATTAGCCGTCTTATCAGCTGATGAAGATACGGAAAAAATCATAGAGGCATGGATGAGCAAAGGAAAATACACGAAACTGCTGGATCTTTGGGTGAAAGGCTTGTCTTTTGACTGGGGCAAGCTGTACGGAAGCCAAATGCCTGTCCGGATCAGTCTTCCGGCATATCCATTTGCAAAGGAACGTTACTGGGCACCAAGCCCGGCAAAGGCTCCGGCGCCTATAGAACAGAATCATGAACAGCAACCAGAAGAGCATTTCGAGGTTATGACTTTTCAAGAAGTGTGGAAAGAAGAGCCGGCAACTCTCACATCGAAACGTTTCAAAACGCTCATCTGTTTTCTGACGGATAGAGAAAAGCAAAACGCATTCGCTGCATCTGTGAAAAATGTTGATCAGGACACCAAGATCATTTTTATTTCACAGGGCGAGGTGTACAGCAAACAATCTCAAAACAGCTATCAGATTGTGCGGCAAGAACCCGTCACTTTTGAAAAAGCCTTCCAGAGCATTCAGGCGGAACATGGAGAGCCAGATGCAATCCTCTATATGTGGCCCGCGGAAGACGCGAGCTGTATAAAGGACCATTCCTGTATTGTCTATCTATTACAAGGTATGACTGCAGCAAAGCTCCACCCTTCACGGCTGCTGCTGGCAGGACGTTTTGAAAATGGTCTTGACCGGAGCTATCTGGAATCATGGATTGGCTTCGAACGTTCACTCGTGCTTGTCCTTCCACACACAAAAGTGACTGGGATCTTTCAGCCGGCAGATCAAGAATCGATGGAGGATTGGGCGCGTAAAATCTGGACGGAATTACAGGCTTCAACTGAACAAACCGTTTTGTATCAAAATGGGAAACGATGTGTATGTCACATTGAACAGACCACGATACAACCGAACAACAGCAAATTGAAGTTTGGCGGTACTTACCTAATGACAGGCGGTTTAGGAGGGCTCGGTTATTTATTCGCCAAGCATTTGGCTAAACACTATGCCGCAAACCTGATTTTGACAGGGAGGTCGCCTTTCAATGACGAAAAGCAAAAGAAATTAAAAGAATTAAAGGATCTAGGCGGCGAAGCCATGTATGCAGAAGCAGATGTTTCAGATCCTATCGCGATGGGAGACTGCGTAAAAAGAGGGAAAGATCGATTTGGTACCATCAATGGTGTTATTCATGCAGCCGGAATCGAAAGCGATTCTACTATTTTTGACAAAGAGATCGAAAGCTTCCGGCGCATCATTGAACCGAAAGTCAACGGCACGATAGCGCTTGATGAATGGCTTAAAAATGAAGCCCTTGATTTTATTTGTTATTTTTCTTCGTCTTCTGCTATTTTAGGAGATTTTGGCTGTTGTGATTATGCAATCGGGAATCGGTTCCAAATGGCTTATGCACAATACAGAAATGAGCTTCATAGCGGAAAAACGTTTGTCATCAACTGGCCTGTATGGAAGGATGGCGGAATGAAGATCGGTGATGAAGGAACAACCGATATGTACCTGAAATCAAGCGGTCAGCGCTTCTTAGAAGCCGATGAAGGCATCCGTCTATTTGAACACATCCTGTCTCAGCAGGATGCTCAGCATCTCGTGATCGCTGGCCAGTCCAGCCGGGTCAGCCGCTTTTTAGGAATGACTGAACCAGCTGTTCCGGAACCGGCCATTCAAGCACCTGCTGCACAAGAAAAAAGGGAAGAGATCAAAACGCTAAGCATTGAAAAGCGTTTAGAACACGATCTGAAAGAACATATTCACGCATTGCTTAAAATCTCAAAGGACAAGCTGAATTTGAACAAAAATTGGGCCGACTTCGGATTTGATTCGATCTATTTGGCTAAATTCTCGAATGTGCTATCAAAGCATTTCAACATCGAAGTGACACCGGCTTTATTTTTTGGCTATTCGACTTTACAAGAATTGATCGGCTTCTTCTTAACGGATCACAAAGAGCTGATCGAAGCACTTTACCGGGATGATGCATCTGAGGCACAAAAGCCCCCTGAAGCTGAAGTGGAAATTCCTGCAGCTCCCGTACCAGAAAGCAATCATAAGAGCGACAGGCAGTCTCACGCCGAGCCTATCGCCATTATCGGAATGAGTGGCAGGTTTCCTCAAGCTGACTCGATCCATGAGCTATGGGACAATCTGAAAAACGGCAAACATTGTATCTCTGACATCCCGAAAGAACGCCGCGACTGGGGTGGTGCTGACGGAGATCCAGAAAAAGCAGTCTCAAAATGGGGCGCATTTTTGAAGAACATAGACCGATTTGATCCACTGTTTTTTCAAATATCGCCTAAAGAAGCCGAAAGCATGGACCCGCGCCAGCGCATTTTTCTAGAGGAAGCATGGCACACGTTTGAAGACGCTGGCTATATGGGACATCGGATAAAAGGAAAATCCTGCGGTGTTTATGTAGGTGTGGAAGAAGGAGAATATGCGCATTTAACCGGGGATACGGATTACATTAATGGTACGCAAAACGCCACATTATCTGCGCGAATCGCATACGCATTAGATTTAAAAGGGCCTAATATGGCGTTGACAGCAGCATGTTCATCTGGACTTGTGGCGATTCATCAGGCGTGTTCAGCCCTGCGTCAAGGAGATTGTGAAATGGCTTTAGCCGGCGGCGTCAGCCTGAATATTTCTCAAATGTCTTTTGAAGCGCTGACAAGAGCCGAAATGCTTTCTCCAAATGGACAATGTAAAGTGTTTGACCAGGATGCCAATGGTCTGGTGCCAGGTGAAGCAGTAGCTGCTGTTCTCCTGAAACCATTATCAAAGGCCATTGAAGATAAAGATCACATTTATGGCTGCATAAAGGCCAGCGGTGTGAATTACGATGGCAAAACCAATGGCATTACTGCACCAAATCCTTTTAGCCAGGCAGAATTGATCGAAAACATTTATGAAAAAAATGAAATCAACCCACTCGATATTCAATATGTGATGGCGCACAGTACCGGCTCAAATCTTGGAGATCCGCTTGAGGTCCAAGCGTTAACGAGCGTGTTCAGCAAATATACGAAGCAGAAGCAATTCTGCATGATCAGCTCGATTAAACCGTTAATCGGACACACATTTGCAGCGTCAGGGGTGGTTGCTTTAATCAGTATGCTGATGGCAATGAAAAACAAGACCATTCCGGCTACTCATCATTGTGAATCGGACAACCCGTATATTCAGTTTAAAGAAAGCCCGTTTGTGCTATGCAAAGAGAACCGTCCATGGATCAGGAAAAATCAGAAGCCGAGGATGGGAACAATCAGCACGACAGGAATCAGCGGCACCAATGCGCATGCAGTCATTGAAGAATACATCCCGGATGAGCAGCCGATCACACAACGGCATAAAGAGTCAGCTGAATCCCCGCAGGTCATCGTGCTTTCAGCCCAAAATGACGATCGGCTTCAGGATGCTGTCAGCCGCATGATTGCGTATCTCGAGCAGAATCAAAACCTTTCTTTACCTGATGTTGCATATACACTTCAGGCGGGGAGAAAAGCCATGGAAGCAAGGCTCGCGATTGTTGTGAACAATCAGGAGCAATTGGTGCGAATATTGAAGGAATATGCGGAAGCAATGAAGAATGGTGGGGTATCAGGCCAACAGGCATCTCTTTATACAGGACATACGGAAGGGATGATAGAAGAACAGGATGAAGCAGTCCTGCAAATTCTCGCAAAAGAAAGAAATTTGGAAAACATTGCGGAATGTTGGGTGAAAGGATATCAGATTCCTTGGGAGCTCCTTCATGAAGGTGATGACGTTCGGATGCTCCCTTTACCTGGCTATCCATTTGCAAGGGAGCGGTATTGGGTTTCGTCAGGCAATCATCAATCAGAGGCCGCTAAACCGCATACACAAGACATGAAAAAAGAGGTTGACGAGCCTAATGGGGAAACGCACATGCAAAAGATCATTGTTCAATTTTTAGCACGAGAGTTGGGCATATCTGAGGATCGCATCAATTTCAAAAGAAACTTTCTGGATTATGGGATGGATTCAATTCTTGGCCGAAAATTGATGCGTCATATCGAAAAAACCACGCAGATGAAGATGACCGGCCGGGAAATCCTTGAATGTCAGACAGTCCAAACTCTATCCGCTCATTTGGCATTAAAAGCAGAAAGACAGAATCAAAGCGCGGCAGCACATCAAACAAAGGGCACGTATACAGACGAGCAAATCATCGGATTGATGCAAGGAGTGGCGCAAGGAAAATTGGATTTTAAGAGTGTGCAAAACATCATAGAAGGGAGTAAATCGTATGAATCATAAAGAAATTCTCGATGCCTTCAGATCAGGAGAATTAACCATTTCTGAGGTAGAAGAACATCTTCAAGGCAAGAAGCGGCAGTTGAAAAGCCCGCTTTCAGAAGGACAAAAAGGACTGTGGATGCTTCAGAAAATGTCTCCTGATATGAGTGCATATAATATTCCTTTATGCTTTCGCATCAGCAAACGAATACATGCAGAGACGTTCAAGAAAGCCCTTCTGTTTGTGCAGAGACAATATCCTGTTTTAACCAGTGTGATTCAAGAGGAGAATGGCATTCCATTTCAAACGGTTCAGTCGTCAGAAGCTCTTTGTTTTGAGGAAGAGGATATTTCAGCGATCAAATCAGCAGAGATATTGCCTTTTCTAAAAGAAAAAGCAAAAGAACCTTTTCATTTGGAAGCTGGTCCGTTATTGCGCACACATCTTTTTCATCGATCAAAAGAAGAATGCATTGTGCTCATAACGATTCACCATATCATATTTGACGGTGTGTCGATGCTGACATTGATATCGGAACTTTTTAAGGCGTATCAAGAATTAGTGAATGGGATTGAGCCCGTGCCGCAGCCGCTAACAGCTGATTATTACGATTTTGTCGATTGGGAAACCCGGATGCTGAATAGCAGAGAAGGGGAAGAGCATCTCGCTTACTGGAAAGAACAGTTGTCTGGGAATCTGCCAGTTCTTGATCTTCAAGCTGACCGCCCGCGGTCTTCAGCACGAAAATTCAAGGGGCAAGCATATAAAAGCTTGCTCCCTCATCACCTGAGAAATCAAATCAAATCGTTTGCCCGCACCAATCATGTGAATGAATCGGTTGTGTTTCTCTCCATTTACAAGGTCCTGCTGCATCACTATACAAAACAAAAAGATATCATTGTCGGCGTTCCGACAATGGGGCGGCATGAAGATAGCTTTGAAACCCTTATCGGTTACTTTATCAACATGATGGCTGTTCGAAGCAAGAATATCGGATCTCAGCCATTTACAGCATTTATTCGGGAACTGCAGCTGACAATGGCTGACGGTCTGGACCATGCGGCATATCCGTTCCCAGCATTGGTAAGAGAGCTGAATGTAGACCGCTCGGCCGCGGATTCGCCGGTTTTTCAAACAGCCTTTCTGTACCAAAACTTCTTTCAGACAACAGGCTTGCAAAAAGCGCTTGAACTATATCAAACGCTTGGCATTGAATATATTGAGGATATTCGGCAAGAGGGAGAATTTGAGCTGGCACTCGAGATATATGAGCAAGAAAATGAAACAGCGCTTCACCTTTTGTACAACCCTGATCTATATGAATTGTCCTTCATTGAAAGCATGATGGAGAACTATATGAAGCTCGCGCAACACATGATGGAGGATCCGTCTTTGCCGCTTGAAACCTACTCTTTACAGTTACATCAAGAACAAAACAGTTTACTGGAACAATGGAATGCGACAAGCACAAACACGCCAAATGACAAGTGTATACATGAAGTGTTTGAGAAAAAAGCGAAACAAACCCCGGATGCGGTTGCTGTGATTTTCGAAGACAGGTCTCTTACATATAAAGAAGTAGATGAAAAAAGCACATCTTTGGCAATCTATCTTCAACATCAGGGGGTTGGACCTGAACACCCTGTTGGAATTTGTGCAGAGCGTTCGTTTGATATGATCATCGGGATTTTAGGAATACTGAAAGCCGGCGGAGCGTATGTGCCGTTAGATCCAAGCTTCCCGCAAGAACGGTTGGAGTACATGCTCAAAGACAGTCAGGCATCCATTGTCCTGACCCAACCTGACGTTCATCATACGATCAGCGGATTAATTGGCAGCCATGTAAAAGCTATCAATATCGAGTTGGCTTGCCGGAATGATTATACAGATCAGCAAAGCAGCGGTTTAAAACGGGAAGTAAAACCGGAGCATCTCGCTTATATCATTTACACATCGGGAAGCACTGGACAGCCTAAAGGGGTTATGGTCGAGCATAGGAGCATTATGAATACCCTAAATTTTCTTGAATCTCACTATCCTGTGACTGCTGAGGATGCATATTTACTGAAGACGAACTATGTGTTCGATGTATCGATCTCGGAATTATTTGGATGGTTTATCGGAAACGGCCGCCTTGTGATTCTTCCGCCTAATGGAGAGAAATCACCGCAGCAGTGCATGGATTATATTGAAAAATACAAAGTGAGCCATATTAATTTTGTACCGGCTATGCTCCATGTTTTTTTAGAAACGGCGAAAGACAACAAGCAGTTCACAGAGGATGGACCGCTCAAGTATATGATGGTTGCGGGTGAAGCTTTCCCTAAAGAATTAGTGAAAAAGGCGGTATCAATCCTTAAAAACTGCCGTGTTGAAAATATTTACGGACCTACGGAAGCCTCAATTTATGCTGCGTATTTCGGATGTGGAAACGGGGATATTGCAAGTCACCATACGCCGATTGGAAAACCTGTCTCCAACGTGAAACTTTATATTGTGGACCAGCATTTGATGCCTGTGTCGATTGGAAAGCCTGGTGAGCTTTGCATCGCGGGAGCCGGCTTGGCAAGAGGCTACTATAATAAGCCTGGCCTCACGGCTGAAAAATTTATTGACAATCCATTTGAACCAGGGACCAAGCTTTATAAATCAGGTGATTCAGCAAGATGGCTTCCTGACGGCAACATAGAATATTTAGGTCGGATTGACAGCCAGGTCAAAATACGCGGTTTTCGCGTCGAACTGGGCGCAATAGAAACAAAGCTGAGTGAATATCCGGGCATTTTAGATCAGGCGGTCGTGGTGAAGCAGCTGGAAGGCCATCAACAGCTCGCTGCTTATTATACAGAGGAAAGCGGCCATTCCTCTGCAGATCCAAAAGAGTTGCGCCGTCATCTAAAATCCAGTCTGCCGGAATATATGATACCTTCACACTTTATCCGCTTAGATGAGCTGCCGTTATCGCCCAGCGGGAAAGTGAACCGTAAAGAACTGGAAAAACGCGAGATCGTTTTCAATAAAAAGAAACCAAATCGCTTGCAGTTAACGGAAATAGAGGATCAGGTGCTTCGCATTTGGGAGGAAACGCTCAAGGTCAGCGGATTTGGACCGGAAGAAGGATTTTTCGATGCGGGCGGTGATTCGCTTCTGGCTGTAGCTGTGGCTGAACGAATCAAAAAAGAATTGGATTGTGAATTTAGTGTTACCGAGCTATTTGAATATTCCACAATCCGTGCAGTGAGCCAATACATTTTGGAGATGAAAAACTCAGAAAAAGCCATAACTCGAAATGAAGACGATGATGATCTCAAAAGAGATGGAAAATACCAGCAGCAGACGATCCCTCCTTATTTTGACGATAGTGTTGCGATTGTGGGGATATCCTGCCAATTTCCGGGTGCGAAAAATCATCATGATTTTTGGAATCACATCAAGGAAGGCAAAGAAAGCATTCAGTTCTTCTCTGAAGAAGAGCTTCGCGAAAACGGAGTTCCGGAAGAATTGATTCAACATCCTGACTATGTGCCTGTGCAATCTGCGATCGAGGGGAAAGACTTATTCGACCCTGGTTTCTTTCAAATTTCTCCGAAAGATGCTGAGTATATGGACCCTCAGCTCCGCCTCTTATTGCTGCATTCCTGGAAAGCGATTGAGGATGCAGGATATGTGGCAAAGGAGATTCCGGGCACAAGTGTATATATGTCTGCGAGCAACAATTCATACAGAACGTTATTGCCGAAGGAGGCAACAGAAGGGCATGAATCACCGGATGGCTATGTCTCATGGGTTTTAGCCCAAAGCGGAACCATCCCGACGATGATCTCACATAAGCTCGGATTAAAAGGGCCAAGCTACTTTGTTCATTCTAATTGCTCTTCATCACTAGTCGGCTTGTATCAGGCATACAAAAGCCTGACATCAGGCGAATCTCAATATGCGCTTGTCGGAGGCGCGACATTGCACGCTCAATCAGCGATCGGCTACGTACACCAAAACGGATTGAATTTTTCAAGCGACGGTCATGTTAAGGCGTTTGATGCTTCAGCGGATGGAATGGCCGGAGGTGAAGGCGTAGCGGTTATCCTGCTGAAAAAAGCTGTGGATGCCATAAAAGACGGAGACCATATTTATGCCATTATGCGCGGAATAGGCATTAATAATGATGGGGCAGATAAGGCAGGCTTCTACGCGCCAAGTGTAAAAGGCCAAACAGAAGTGATACAGCATGTATTGGATCAAACCAACATCCATCCCGAAACGGTCAGTTATATTGAAGCGCACGGAACGGGAACGAAATTAGGCGATCCTATTGAATTGTCTGCTTTAAATAAAGTGTACAAGCAATACACCGACAAAACACAATTTTGCGGAATTGGTTCAGTGAAAACGAATATCGGCCATTTAGATACGGCTGCTGGGTTAGCCGGATGCATTAAAGTTGCGATGAGCTTATACCATAATGAACTTGCACCGACTATCAACTGTACGGAGCCGAATCCGAATATAAACTTTGAAAGCTCTCCCTTTTATGTTGTCCGCGAACGAAAGCCGTTAAAGAAAAGTGAAGGTGTCCACCGGGCGGCTCTGAGTTCATTCGGTCTTGGCGGCACTAACGCCCATGCTATATTTGAGCAATATGAAAACCTTTCTGCATGGGCAGGGAACGAAGGCGATCAGCCCTACATCATTCCTGTATCAGCAAAAAATAGTGAACGGCTCCAAGCATACGTAAAGGAGCTGCTGACCTATATCAGTCAAAACAAGCAAACGCATATCTCTCTAAGAGATTTTGCATACACCTTCCAGGTCGGCCGGGAAGCAATGGACAGCAGGGTCGTTTTTATAGCGAACGATCTGGAAGAATGGAAACAGCAGCTGGAGGCTTTTGTGAATGGAAAGCCGCTCGCAGAAGGCTGTATTCAAGGAGAAAAAACGAGAATGACATCCGCTGAACAGTTGCTTGGAAACGCTGAAGCGGAAGAACTGGCTGCATCACGGATATCAAAAGAAGAATTGAAAAAGCTTGCCGAGATGTGGGCAAAAGGCTTTCACGTTGAATGGCGGAGGCTTTACCAAAATACGACGCCGCGCCGCATCAGCTTGCCGACATACCCTTTTGCTGAAGAACGGTACTGGCCTGAAAGCGGCACCGGCGCTATCACAACAATTGAACCATCGCGTTTGCATCCTTTGGTGCACCATAATACATCGATTCTGTCAGAGCAGCGGTTCAGCTCCACCTTCACAGGACAAGAGTATTTTATTGCCGAGCATATCATTAAAGGCATGGCGATTTTGCCGGCGGCGGTCACGCTTGAAATGGCAAGAGCCGCTATAGAACAAGGAATTGGCGAATTGGAGGATCATGAAACCGGAATCAGGCTGAAAAATGTCGTGTGGGTTCGTCCGGTTGTAGCAGGAGATGAGCCGGTTCACGTAAACATCGGACTTTATGATGAAGACGGCGGACACATTCTTTATCGGATGTATGGTGAGCCGGAATCTGTTGATGCAGAACCAGTTGTATATAACCAGGGTATAGCGGAATTGATGCAGGTAAAGCAAGAAAAAGCGCTGGATCTTGCTGAGATCAAGACCCGATGTGATCAAAGCAGAATGGACGCTGCCTTGTTTTATGAAGGAATGATCGGCGCCGATTACGGCCCCGGTTACAAGAGTGTAGAGGCCGTATATAAAGGCGAGGGTCAGCTGCTTGCGAAATTATCACCGCCAGAATCTGTCATGCATACGTTGGACGATTATGTTCTTCATCCAAGTGTAATGGACGGGGCGTTACAGGCGGCTGAATATTTACAAAACGTCGTCAGAGCGGAGCTGTCAGACAGTAAAGACTTTAAGGCAGCACTGCCGTTTGCCCTGGAGGAGCTTGAGGTCTTTCATCAATGTGTCACTGACATGTGGGTTTATGTTCAATTCAACGCGAAAAATAAACCAGGGGATCTGATACAGAAAGTCGATATTGATCTATGCGATGAGCATGGCACGATTTACGTGCGGATGAAAGGATTTTCGACGAGAGTGATGGAGGCTGATATACAAACCGAACCATCAAAAATAAACGCTGAAACTTTATTGCTTCAGCCCGTTTGGCAAGAACAAAAGGCAGCTGAAGGCGCGGCGGCAAAAAAATATGCAGAGCATCTCGTGTTCCTATGTGAATATGACAATGAGACGAGAAAACAGATTGAAGCAGCGATCGAGGATGTCCATGTATATAGCTTGGAAGCAAGGCCTTCTTCAGTGGATGGGCGTTTCCATTCTTATACGGAACAAGTGTTTAAGAAGGTACAAGAGATCACTCGCACGAAACCGATAGGCGGCATTCTCATTCAGATCGTAACCTTTGCCGAAGGAGAACAGCAATTGTTTTCAGGGTTGATTGGACTGCTAAAAACGGCCGAGCAGGAAAATGCCAAACTAACCGGCCAAATGATTGAAGTCAGCAGTGAAGAAAGTGGAGAAGGCATAGCTGGCAAACTGATAGAAAATCAAATGAGCAGCGATTCATATATCAAATATCACAACGGTACACGATACATTGCTGATTGGCGTGACATCAAAACGGCAAACCAAGACATCAGCAAGCCGTGGAAAGATGATGGCGTTTATCTCATTACAGGTGGTGCCGGAGGCTTAGGCCTTATTTTTGCAAAAGAAATCACGGAACAAACGAAGAATGCGACAGTGATTCTGACAGGCCGCTCGCCTCTTAGCGAAAGTAAAAGCAATAAGCTTAAAGAGCTTCACGGCAAGGGGGCTGAGGTCACCTATCAGCAAACAGATGTTACCGATAAGATTGAAGTCTACCAGCTTATTGACAGAATTCAGAAAACATACGGCCGTCTGGACGGCATTCTTCACAGCGCGGGAATCATCAAAGACAGCTACATGGTCAATAAATCAGCCGAAGACCTGCACGACGTACTGGCGCCTAAAGTAAAAGGACTTGTTTACCTAGACGAAGCAAGCAAGGATTTGCCGTTGGACTTCTTTATTCTCTTTTCATCACTTTCTGGAAGTTTAGGAAGCATCGGTCAGTCTGACTATGCGGCTGCCAATGTATTTATGGATATGTATGCAAGCTATCGAAATAGGCTTGCCGACCTCAGCCAGCGGCACGGGAAGACACTTTCTGTAAACTGGCCGTTATGGAGCGAGGGCGGCATGAAGGTCGATCAAGAAACAGAGAAAAGACTTGTGCAAATGGCCGGGATTGTTCCTATGAGAGCAGAAAAAGGAATTCAGGCATTATATCAAGCGTTTCATTCCGAAGCAAACCAAGTAATGGTGATCGAAGGCGATGTGCAGAAGATAAAACAAAACATGCTGGCAAAAACCGCCTCGGCACCTATGGAAAAGAAGGAAACAGAGAGCATGACTGAACAAGCAAAGAACATTGATACAGACAATTTGCTGGATAAAGTAAAGGCGATGTTAAAGCGGGAGGTCGCCAAGCTGTTAAAGGTTAAGCTTGAAACGATTGATGATCATGCCGAGATGACGGTGTATGGATTTGATTCTATCTCAATGACGGAATTCACCAACCATATCAATCGCGCCTATAAATTAGAGCTGACGCCAACCGTCTTTTTTGACCACCCGACGATTCATGCGTTTGGCAAGCATTTGTCAGAAGAATATCAAGCGGTGTTTGCGAAGACATTTGCTGTGCGCGCAGCATCGGCCCAGGTTCAGCCTGCTGCCAAACAGGAGCAAGCCTTACATGTCAAAGCTAAAAGACGCCGGAAGCAGCAAGTCACGCTGCCAAACGCCGCACAGAGTGATGCTGGGCATGAGCCTATTGCCATTGTGGGCATTAGCGGGATTTTCCCTATGGCGAAAGATGTTGATGCATACTGGAAGATCTTAAAAGAGGGCAAAGACTGCATGACGGAAATTCCGAAAGACCGCTGGGATTGGCGGGAATATGAAGGTGACCCGGCGAAGGAAGTCAATAAAACGAACGTAAAATGGGGCGGTTTTATTGACGGAATTGCAGATTTTGATCCATTATTCTTCGGCATTTCCCCGCGTGAAGCGGAACAAATGGAACCTCAGCAGCGCTTACTGTTGACTTACGCCTGGAAAGCGATCGAAGATGCAGGATATTCGGCGAAACGTCTGTCTGGCACAAAAACAGGCGTCTTCATCGGAACGGGAAATACAGGATACAGCTCCCTTTTGTCAAAAGCCAACTCGGCAGTAGAAGGCTCAGCGGCGGCCAATACAAGCCCTTCAGTCGGTCCGAACCGGGTCAGTTATTTTCTTAATCTGCATGGGCCGAGCGAACCGATTGATACAGCTTGCTCCAGCTCATTGGTGGCTATCCATCACGCCATCTCCTCAATTGAGGAAGGCACTTGTGACATGGCATTGGCCGGCGGCGTGAATACAATTATCCTTCCTGAGGTGTATATCAGCTTTGATAAAGCGGGGGCACTGAGTAAAGAAGGAAAATGCAAAACGTTTTCGAATCAAGCCGATGGTTTTGCCCATGGAGAAGGGGCCGGCATCCTGTTCTTGAAAAAATTAAAAGCGGCTGAAGAAGCGGGAGACCACATTTACGGAGTCATAAAAGGCAGCGCAATCAATCACGGCGGCCGTGCAGCATCTTTAACGACGCCTAATCCGAAGGCGCAGTCGGATGTCATTCAGTCGGCATATGAAAAAGCGGGAATCGATCCGAAAACCGTAACCTACATTGAAGCGCACGGAACCGGGACGGAGCTTGGAGATCCGGTTGAAATTAACGGATTGAAATCAGCTTTTAAAGCACTGGGTGTGAATGAAGGAGATCCATCAGCCAATCCTTATTGCGGATTAGGGTCTGTGAAGACAAACATCGGCCACTTATCGCTGGCAGCCGGTGCAGCAGGGATCATTAAAATATTATTGCAGCTTAAGCACAAAACCTTAGTGAAAAGTCTTCACTGCGAAACCGTGAATCCGTACATTCAGCTGAAAGACAGTCCGTTCTATATCGTACGGGAAACGGAAGAATGGAAAGCGATGAAAAATGAACGGGGAGAAGAGCTGCCTCGCCGAGCAGGTGTCAGTTCATTTGGGATCGGCGGCGTAAACGCTCACGTGATTATTGAGGAATATATTCCAGAAGCAGCCGATGAGATTATACCGTCCATCACACCTGAACATCCGGGTATCTTCGTTTTATCGGCTAAAAATGAAGCGCGGCTAAAAGAATATGCACAGCAGCTGGCAGATGCGATTGATAAGGAAACATATAGTGACGTAAATCTCACCCGCATCGCTTATACACTGCAAGCCGGACGGGATGCGATGGAAGAACGTCTCGGGATTATTTCTGGTTCCATTGAGGATTTACAGCAAAAGTTAAAAGACTTTGCAGCAGGCAAAAGCGATGTGGAGGATTTATTTAGAGGCAGGATTGATAAGGGCACGCTGCAAATGTTGACAGAGGACGAAGAGATTCAAGAAGCCGTTGAAAAATGGATGGAACGGGGAAAGTACGCAAAACTGCTTGAGTTATGGGTAAAGGGGCTTGATGTAGACTGGACGAAACTGTATGGCGAGAATTTGCCTAAGCGCATTAGCTTGCCGACATATCCTTTCGCAAAAGACCGTTATTGGATCTCTGATCATATAGAAAAAAGCGGCAGCCCTGAAGCAAACAAAGCAGCCTCCCGCCTTGGCGGAGCTGTGCTCCATCCATTAATGCATCAAAACACATCGAACCTCTCGGAACAAAGATTTAGCTCCATCTATACTGGAGAAGAATTTTTCCTTGCCGATCATGTTGTCAAAGGCCAACGGATCTTGCCGGGAGTGGCACATCTTGAATTGGCGCGGGCGGCTGTCGAACAGGCAGCAGAGGTACAAGGTGTTCCGTGCACCATGAAGCTAAAGAATGCGGTTTGGGTGCGGCCTATTGTTGTAGAGGATCAGCCGCAGCAAGTACACATCAGGCTTTTACCGGAAGAAAATGGTGAAATCTCTTATGAAATCTACGGTAATCCAGACGCTGCAGGCGAACAGTCAATCGTCTATAGCCAAGGCAGTGCTGTAATAAGTCCTGCTGAAAACCTGCCGGTGGTTGACTTGCAATCCTTGCGGGAGCAGTGTCAGCAAAGCGATTTCAGCGTTACTGAAGTATATGACACCTATCAAATGATCGGTTTTGAATATGGTCCTGCTTACCGCGGGATGAAAAAAATCTATACAGCCGAACATTTTGTTTTAGCAAGATTGTCATTGCATCCGTCTGCTTTAGATACGCTCAGCCAATACAACATGCACCCGGGGTTGATGGACTCTGCTTTGCAGGCATCGAGCATTTTAACAGGCGCGGGGGATAACCAGCTGACACTGCCTTTTGCGGTCCAAGAGCTTGAAGTCTTCGGAGCATGCTCTTCAGAAATGTGGGTATATGCAAGATACAGTCAAGGCAGCAAGGCAACTGATAAAGTACAAAAACGGGATATTGATATGCTAGATGAGAACGGCAATGTTTGCGTACGGATGAAAGGATTGTCTTTCAGGGCAGCTGAAGGCGGCTCTGGATCGGCAAAACCTGATCAAACGCTGGAAACCCTGATGTTTGAAGAACAATGGGTGCCTAAGGCTTGTGAAAAAGAAAATCCTGAGCCTCATTACGAACGGCACATTGTCATTCTTTGTGACATGAATGGCCTCTCAAAAGACAGCATTGAATCAAGAATGATAGGAGCGGAATGCATCGTTTTGGAGTCTTTCCGCGAAGGACTGGCAGAGAGGTTCCAAGATTATGCCGAACAAGCGCTTGAGACAGTACAGAGCCTTCTCAAAAGCAAGCCGCAGGGCAATGTCCTGATCCAGCTTCTAACTTCTGCCCAAAGAAAACAGTACTCATTCTCAGGGCTATCGGCGCTCCTTAAAACCGCCAGCCTGGAGAACAAAAAATTGATCGGCCAGACGATTGAGATCGCTTCAAACGAAAACATTGAAAGTGTGATAGAAAAACTGAAAGAGAATAAAAGACACGCAGGAGATCAGCACATCAAATATGAAACTGGCAAACGGTACATCAATGAATTACGTGAAATGCAAATGGCTGATCAGGGCATAAGCCTGCCGTGGAGAGATAAGGGTGTATACCTCATCACCGGTGGTGCAGGAGGACTCGGGTTTATTTTTGCAAAAGAGGTTGCTCGTCAAGCCGAACAGCCTGTGCTCATTCTGACAGGCAGATCTGCGTTGAATCCGGATCAGCAGGTACAGCTAAACGAACTTCAGCGCTTAGGGGCTCGCGCAGAATACAGACGGATTGATGTGACACAAGCAGAGGAAGCCTCCGAGCTCATCACAAGCATCACGTCTGATTACGGGGACTTGAATGGCGTCATTCACAGCGCAGGGCTGATTAAAGATAACTATCTCGTGAACAAAACCAATGAAGAGCTGACACAAGTTCTCGCACCTAAGGTAAAAGGACTTGTGAATGTGGATGAGGCAACCGAGCATCTCGCATTAGATTTCTTTATCCTCTTTTCTTCAATATCAAGTGTTGCCGGCAGCGTAGGGCAGGCGGATTATGCGATGGCTAACGCGTTTATGGACAGCTATGCAGCTTATCGAAATGCGCTTGTGACCGCCATGTACAGGCACGGGCAAACGTTGTCGATCAATTGGCCGCTCTGGAAAGAAGGCGGCATGCGCGCGAATAAAGAAATTGAAAACATGACTTTGAAAAACACAGGTGTGACTCCAATGCGGACCGAGACCGGCATTCAGGCGCTGTATAAAGGTTTGGCATTTGGCAAAGATCACGTCATCGTCATGGAAGGGATCAGAGACATGATGAGGGAAAAGCTGACTCAAAAACCGTCTTCTGATGATGTTCCAATGAAAACAGTGCAGGTACCGGTGACATCTGAAGCAAGAATGGACCAAGACAGTTTGTTTGACCATATTCAAGAAGCTTTAAAGCAAGCAATCTCTCAATTGCTCAAAATCAAACCTGAAGAGATTGACCCGGATATGGAATTTAATCAATATGGATTTGATTCGATAACGTTGACTGAATTTGCAAATACACTGAATGAGCAGTACAAGCTGGATCTCACGCCTACGATCTTCTTCGAACACGCAACTGTTTATGCATTTGCAGCGTATCTGTCAGAAGAATATCCAAATGCCTTTACAGTTCAAACGCCTGTCAAAGCTGAGCAGCCTTTACAACCTGTAGAAAAAAACATAAAAAACATGACATTTTCAGCTGAAAACCGCTTTGCAAAACCTTCGGTAACGCCAGTGCAAAAGGCAGCTGATCACGGGCCTGAGCCTATTGCGATTGTGGGGCTGAGCGGCGTTTTTCCAAAGGCAAAGGACATCGAGGAATACTGGAAGAATCTGAAAGCGGGCGTAGATTGTATTACAGAGGTTCCAAAAGACCGCTGGGATTGGCAGGAGTATTACGGAGACCCTCTAAAAGAAGCGAATAAAACAAACGTCAAATGGGGCGGTTTTATAGATGAAGTAGCTGACTTTGATCCATTGTTCTTCGGCATATCTCCGCTTGAGGCGGAACAGATGGAGCCTCAGCAGCGCCTGTTAATGACCTATGCGTGGAAGGCGATAGAAGAAGCGGGATACTCAGCGCGAAGCCTGTCAGGAACCAAAACGGGTATCTATATCGGGACTGGAAACACGGGGTACAGTTCGCTTTTGTCAAATGTAGACATCGAAGGCTCGGCAGCTGCGAACATGAGTCCTTCTGCAGGACCGAATAGAGTCAGTTATTTTCTGAACATTCATGGACCGAGCGAACCGATCGACACTGCATGCTCAAGCTCTTTGGTCGCCATTCATCATGCGGTTTGCGCAATTGAAAACGGAAACTGTGAAATGGCGATTGCAGGAGGTGTCAACACAGTTGTAACACCTCAAGGCCATATCGCCTATGATAAGGCCGGGGCGCTGAGCAAAGAAGGAAGATGCAAAACATTTTCTGATAGAGCCGATGGATTCGCAGTCAGTGAAGGTGCCGGCATTCTCTTCCTGAAAAAGCTGACAGCGGCTGAACGAGACGGTGATCATATTTACGGTGTCATCAAAGGAAGTGCGGTAAACCACGGAGGCCGCGCAAATTCTCTGACGACTCCTAATCCGAAGGCTCAGGCGGATGTCGTGAAAACAGCATATGAAAAAGCGGGAATTGATCCAAGAACCGTGACCTATATTGAAGCGCATGGAACTGGAACAGAGCTTGGTGATCCAGTAGAAATCAACGGCTTAAAAGCGGCATTTAAAGAGCTGTATGAAAAAACGGGAGACCCGGCAGTTCGTAGCGGTCATTGCGGACTTGGATCTGCAAAGACAAACATCGGTCACTTATCGCTCGCCGCCGGTGTGGCGGGTGTCATTAAAGTGTTATTGCAGCTGAAACATAAGACGCTTGTAAAGAGTTTGTACAGTGAAACGATAAATCCGTATATCAGACTGGAGGACAGCCCGTTTTATATTGTGCAGGAATCCAGAGAGTGGCAGGCGCTGCAGGATGAAGCCGGCCGAGAGCTGCCGCGCCGCGCCGGCGTCAGTTCATTTGGCATAGGCGGCGTCAATGCCCACGTGGTCATTGAGGAATATATTCCAAAAGAAGCAACTCATTCTGCACAAGCGCCAGCTGTGACAGCACAACATCCGGGCATCTTTATCTTGTCGGCAAAGGATGAAGATCGTCTAAAAGACCAAGCCCGGCAATTAGCAGACTTTATCAGCAGTCAATCTATTACATCTCGTGATCTCACTGATATTGCCTACACACTCCAAGTGGGGCGTGATGCAATGGAGGAGAGATTAGGGATCATCGCTGTCTCGGCAGGGGACTTGCTGAAAAAACTGAACCTCTTTATCACTGGACATGCAAGTGCGAAGTACATGTCAGGCAGAGCAGACAAAGGGATCGTACAGACATTGAGATCAGATGATGAAATACAGAAAATCCTCAATAACAGCTGGGAGCCCGTGATATATGAAAGACTGCTTGAATTATGGATAAAAGGCATGGAAATAGATTGGAGTAAACTGTATGGCGGCAAACAGCCGAAACGCATCAGTCTCCCAACCTATCCATTTGCAAAAGAACGCTACTGGATAACGGATATGAAAGAGGAAGCAGTCACACATCATGCAGCACCTAGTGTCGAAACAGCAGCTTTGCACCCATTAGTACAGTCCAACACATCCGATCTATCAGAGCAGCGTTTCAGCTCGACCTTTACAGGTGCTGAGTTCTTTTTCACCGATCATAAGGTGAAGGGAAGCCCGGTCATGCCGGGTGTGGCATATCTTGAGATGGTTCATGCTGCCGTTACGAGATCAGTGAGAGGAATCATAGAGACACAATCTGTTGTTCACATCAAAAATGTTGTGTGGGTGCAGCCAATTGTGGCGGATGGCCAGCCTGTTCAAGTCGATATCAGTCTGGATCCCCAGCAGGACGGTGAGATTGCTTTTAACATCTTTACAGAGGATGCGCACAATGGGCGGAAAATACACTGTCAAGGCAGTGCTGCAATCAGCGGGGCAGGAGACATTCCAGTTCAGGATATCAGCGAGCTTCAAGATCAATGCTGCCTAAGCACACTCTCACACGAGCAATGTTATGAATTATTTAAGGCGATCGGCATTAAATACGGACCTGGTTTTCAAGGAATAGATCGGCTTTATATCGGCCGCAATCAAGCCCTGGCAGAGCTTTCCCTGCCTCCTGGTATATCTCACACGCTGGACGAATTCGTTCTTCATCCAAGTATGGCAGACTCTGCTTTACAAGCGTCAATCGGGTTGAAGTTGAATTCCGGCGACGAACAGCTTTCTCTGCCTTTTGCGCTGCAAGAGCTAGAAATATTCAGTCCGTGTACAGATAAAATGTGGGTGTCTGTCACATCTCGTCCAAATGAGGACAGAATACAGAAACTGGATATGGATCTATGTGATGAACAAGGCCGAGTGTGTGTACGAATCAAGGGTATTTCCTCAAGGGTACTGGAAGAAATACAACCGCAAGATGAGCCGAAGTCAATAGATATCAAGGCATCTCTTGATGGAGCGCTTCTTATGGCGCCGGTATGGGATCAAGTACAACTGGAGAAGAACAGCATTCCGCCTGCTGATGAGCGTGTTGTCATCCTCGGAGGGGATCACAACAGCAGAACAGCTGTTCAAAGGCAGTTCCCGTTTGCCGAGGAGCTGTATATTGAGCCGAGCGCATCGATTCATGAGATTGGGAGCCAGTTTGAAACACTCGGATCGTTTGACCATATTGTGTGGCTGTCCCCTTCCCGTGTGACAGAAAGTGAAGCCGGCGACGAAATGATTGAAGCCCAAGATCAAGGCGTGAATCAAATGTTCAGGCTCATTAAGGCAATGCTCTCTTTAGGCTATGGAGAGAAGAAGATGAGTTGGACGGTCGTGACGGCAGATACGCAATGTGTTGATCAGTATGATATTGTCGACCCGGTCGACGCCGGTGTACACGGTCTGATTGGTTCGATGGCAAAAGAATATCCAAATTGGCAGACAAAGCTGATCGATGTCAGGAAGCATGAGGATTTGCCGGTGTCTGAGATCGTTTCCTTGCCAATTGATCAAGAAGGGAATACTTGGGCCTATCGAAATCAGCACTGGCATAAACTGCGTTTGATTCCAGTGCACAACAATCAACCAGTGCATACGAAGTATAAGCACGGAGGCGTTTATGTCGTCATAGGCGGCGCAGGCGGTATTGGCGAAGCTTGGAGCGAATATATGATCAGAACATACCAGGCACAGATTGTTTGGATTGGCAGAAGGAAAATGGATACAGCGATTCAAAGTAAGCTGGACAGACTTGCGCGTCTAGGGTCAGCCCCATTTTACATTCAAGCTGATGCGGCTAACCGCGAGGAATTAGAGCATGCTTATGAAACAATCAAACAAACGCATCGAGAAATCAACGGCATTATACATTCTGCGATTGTCTTGCAAGACCGAAGCCTGATGAATATGAGTGAGGACTGCTTCAGAAACGTTCTTGCTGCAAAAGTTGATGTAAGTGTGCGAATGGCACAAGTTTTCCGGCATGAACCACTGGACTTTGTTTTGTTTTTCTCTTCCGTACAATCGTTTGCGAGAGCTTCCGGACAAAGCAATTACGCTGCCGGCTGCAGTTTTAAGGATGCTTTTGCACAGCGGCTTTCTCAAGTATGGCCTTGTACAGTAGCCGTGATGAATTGGAGTTATTGGGGAAGCGTCGGTGTTGTTTCCTCACCGGAATATCAGAAGAGAATGGCTCAGGCAGGCATTGGTTCGATTGAAGCCCCTGAAGCGATGGAGGCATTGGAATTGCTGCTTGGGGGGCCGCTGAAGCAGCTAGTGATGATGAAAATGGCAAACGAAACGAATGATGAAGCGGAACAGATAGAAGAAACAATTGAAGTGTACCCGGAAACTCATAGCTCCGCCATTCAAAAGCTGCGAAGCTATCACCCGGGTGACAGCACAAAGATTCAACAACTGTTATAGGAGGGGAAACGCCAATGCTGAACACAGAAGACATTCTCTGTAAAATGCTTTTCGCACAATTGCAGTCCATAGGGTTTTTCACAGAACGTAAATCCCAGCCGGTATTGGAGAATTTCTATGGCAGATGGTTTGAAGAAAGCCAATCGATTTTAGAACGGCATCAATTTCTCAAGCGAACGAAGAATGGACATATTCCAACGCGCTCAATAGGGACCGTAGGTGAGCTGTGGAAGGAATGGAATGAACAAAAGTCAGACCTGCTTCAAGACAATAATATGAAAGCCATGGTGACATTGGTGGAAACAGCACTTAAAGCCTTGCCGGATATCCTGACCGGCAAGGCGTCTGCCACCGATATCCTGTTTCCGGATTCATCTATGGATTTAGTAGAAGGGGTCTATAAAAACAACCAAGTCGCAGACTATTTTAATGATGTGTTAGCCGACACGTTAACGGCCTATCTGCAAGAACGCCTGAAGCAAGAGCCTGAGGCGAAGATTCGAATATTAGAAATCGGGGCCGGAACCGGCGGTACAAGCGCGGCTGTTTTTCAAAAATTGAAAGCCTGGCAGACACATATAAAAGAATATTGCTATACAGATCTGTCGAAAGCATTTTTGATGCATGCAGAAAATAAGTACGGTCCGGACAATCCATATTTGACATATAAACGATTTAATGTGGAGGAGCCGGCATCTGAACAGCATATTGATGCAGGGAGCTATGACGTGGTCATTGCAGCGAATGTGCTGCATGCCACGAAAAATATCCGGCAGACATTGCGAAATGCAAAAGCAGTTCTGAAAAAGAATGGGCTGCTTCTCTTAAATGAAATAAGTGATCATAATATATACTCGCATTTGACGTTCGGCCTTTTGGAGGGCTGGTGGCTGTATGAGGACCCTGATCTCCGTATACCGGGCTGCCCGGGCCTGTATCCGGACACTTGGAAAATGGCGCTTGAAAGTGAGGGATATCGCTATGTTTCCTTTATGGCTGAACAATCACATCAGCTTGGCCAGCAGATCATTGCTGCTGAAAGTGACGGAGTCGTCCGTCAAAAGAAGAGAACTGAGTCGGCAGAAGATACAGGACCTACACAAATGAATGCTGTAAAAGCTCATTCACAGGAAAGCGATTCTCTCATTGAACAAACTGCACAATTTGTCATGCAGACGCTGGCAAAATCAATCAAACTATCACCAGAGCGTATTCATGAAGATACAACATTCGAGAAGTATGGAATTGATTCGATTTTGCAGGTGAATTTCATTCGTGAATTAGAAAAAGTGACGGGGGATCTTCCAAAAACCATTTTATTTGAACATAACAACACAAAAGAACTCGTTGATTATTTAGTAAAGGAGCACGAAAGCAAGCTCCGGACAGTACTGTTAAAAGAAACACCACAGCCTGCCAAAAACGAAGCTCTTGTTCAAACGGAGCGTGCAACTGCTAGTAAGCCGTTTTCTTTTACTACACGCCGTTTTGCTGGAGAGCAGCAAGTTAAAGAAACGCAGCAAGCATCAAATAGCGAGGTAAAAAAGGAAACGACAAGCAATGTCCAAGAGGCCCAGACGAAAGATTCTGGTACAGAAGATATCGCAATTATCGGGATCAGCGGACGCTATCCGATGTCTGATAGTTTAGAAGAGCTATGGGCGCATTTAATCGCTGGAGACAATTGTATTACAGAGGCTCCGGAATCCAGATGGCGCACATCGTTATTGAAAACATTATCAAAAGATTCAATAAAGCCTGCAGATAAGAAGCGTTATGGCGGATTTTTACAAGACATTGAAGCATTTGACCATCAGCTTTTTGAAGTGGAGAAAAGCCGAGTGATGGAAATGACACCGGAACTCCGCTTATGTTTAGAAACCGTCTGGGAAACATTTGAGGACGGCGGCTATACCCGCACCCGGCTGGATGAACTGCGGGATGGCGACACCGGAGTGGGTGTCTTTATCGGGAATATGTATAACCAGTATTTTTGGAATATCCCATCAATAGAGCAGGCAGTCCTCAGTTCAAATGGAGGAGACTGGCATATCGCGAACCGCGTTTCCCATTTTTTCAATCTGACCGGACCGAGTATCGCTGTCAGCTCTGCATGCTCCAGTTCATTAAACGCCATTCATCTTGCCTGTGAAAGCTTGAAATTGAATAGCTGCTCTATGGCAATTGCTGGAGGGGTCAATTTAACACTTGATCTCTCAAAGTATGATTCTTTGGACCGAGCCAATCTGCTGGAAAGCGGAAATCAAAGCAAAAGTTTTGGCACAGGAACCGGGCTTGTTCCCGGGGAAGGCGTCGGAGCTGTTCTGTTAAAACCACTATCGAAGGCAATTGAGGATCAGGATCATATTTATGCTGTGATCAAAAGCAGTTTTGCCAATCATAGCGGAGGAAGACAGATGTATACAGCTCCAGATCCGAAGCAGCAAGCAAAATTAATTGCCAAGTCGATTGACCAGTCGGGCATTGATCCGGAAACTATCAGCTATATTGAATCAGCGGCAAACGGTTCAGCACTCGGCGATCCCATTGAAGTAATTGCATTGACAAACGCGTTTCAACAATACACAAATAAGAAACAGTTTTGTGCGATAGGCTCTGTCAAATCCAACTTGGGGCATTTGGAGGCGGCCTCCGGCATTTCTCAGCTGACAAAAGTGCTGCTACAGATGAAGAAGGGCACGCTGGTGCCGACAATCAACGCAACACCTGTCAATCCAAATATTAAACTGGAAAATACGGCTTTTTATCTTCAGGAACAAACGGAGCCATGGCATCGCTTGAATGATCCTGAAACCGGAAAACAATTGCCTCGCAGAAGCATGATCAATTCCTTCGGAGCGGGGGGAGCCTATGCCAATCTCATTATAGAAGAATTTATAGAGACGGCTCCTGAGAGACAGATTGCTTCCCGCCAACAGGAATTTACAGCCGTTTTTTCAGCAAAAACAAAATGGAGCCTGCTCAGCTATCTTGAAAACATGCAATTGTTTTTAGAGAAGGAAGCTGCTCTGGGTATTGAACCAATTGTACAGGCTTTACACAGGAGAAATCACAATTTAGAGCATAGGGCTGCATTTACAGTAACATCGACTCAGGAACTGATCGAAAAACTAAAGATGTTCCGAACATCAAAAGAAAGCTCACTCCAGCAAGGTATTTATACATCATTCGATTTACAGCCATGTGCGGGATCAGCCCATAAGGATAAAGAAACAAATCCAGCAAAGCAATGGGCACAAGGGGCATCCATTGCTTTTAAAGAAGCAACTCAAGGGAACCGATCCGGCTGGGTTCACCTGCCACACTATGCATTTGATCATCATACAGCATTTCATTTCGATGTTCCGTCGGGTCAGGGGAAACCACCGGCTGTCGAAAGCAATATCAATCATCCGGTCATACAAGATCAATTCACATATGATGAGCCTTACGTGCGAGGCCACGTCTTTAACAATGAACGGGTGCTTGTCGGTGCAACATTCAGCAGTCTGGCCATTGATGCATTTTTTAACTTGTTTCCTGAGGAAACCAGCGGCCGTATCAGCAAATTAAGTTATATCAACCCAGTTGTCATCAAACAAGGCGAGACCATTGAACTACAGGCAAACCCGCTTCAAAAAGATCAAGTCATAGAATTACAAATCATGTACCGTGAGCTGGCCTCTGATACATGGAAGCCTGCCGCCATCGGGCAATGCCAAAAAAGTTTATTTGAAACAAAAAAAGTCAATATCGAGAGCTTAAAGCAGTCATTAACCGAGCTTCATCACATCGAACAGATGTATAAAGCCGGAAACGGGCCTGAGTGGGGAGAGCTATTTAAGACGATTACTCATCTTTACAGAGACAATAGGTCGATACTGGCAAAAATTCGCCTTCCTCAAAGCGGTCTGGCAAACAGGCATCTGTACACTGTAAGCCCATTGGTAACAAACAGCGCCTACTTGGCTATCCTCAGTTTCTTAGAGCAATTTGACATTGAGGGCAGCTTCCTGCCATTTGGAATCAATGATATCCAATTTACAAAACATACGATACAAGAGGATTGTTGGCTTCTGATTACATTGGTTAAAAATACAGGTGACATGCTGCTGTTCGATGTAGATGTAATCAATGAATCGTCAGAAATAGTGCTGCGCTATTCGGGCTACTCGTTAAAGCAACTACGTATTTCAAATCACAGAGAAAATGAAAATCAGCCCATCAAAGTCAGCAATCTAAAAGACCGTATCAGAAGCTATGTAACAGATAAACTGGCAGTAAACATGGCCGACCCGTCAAAACTGTCTCTTTCAAAAGCGCATATTATGGATTTGGGGGTTGATTCCTCTCAATTGGTTGCGCTGACAAGGGAGATGGAATCAGAAACAAAAATCGAATTAAATCCGACGTTGTTTTTTGAATATCCAACTGTTCAAGAGCTTATCGACTTTTTTGCGGACAAACATGAAGAATCATTTGTCCGGCTGTTTGGTGAAGCTGATCAGCTGCAGGAACGCCCGGCTAAAATCGATAACAAAATGAAACAGATCCCGGCACATGAGGTGAAGACGGATAAAACAATTGAACATGCGACAGACGGAATAGCCATTATCGGCATGTCGGGGCAGTTTCCGAAAGCAAACAGCGTCACGGAATTTTGGGACAACATCATTCACGGAAAGAACTGTATCTCTGAAGTGCCGAAAGAACGCTGGGACTGGCGTAAATTTGCTTCAGCTGATAAAGAGGAACAATCTAGCCTTCAATGGGGCGGATTTATAGAGGGAATAGGTGAGTTTGATCCGCTGTTTTTTGGCATATCACCTAAAGAAGCGGCACATATGGATCCGCAGGAGTTTCTGCTCTTGATACATGCATGGAAGGCGATGGAAGACGCAGGCTTAACAGGACAGGCCTTATCTAGCCGTCCGACAGGAGTGTTTGTCGCGGCCGGCAATACAGATACAGCTGTGATTCCTTCCTTAATTCCTAACCGTATCTCCTATGCACTGGATGTAAAAGGGCCAAGCGAATATTACGAAGCTGCCTGCTCCTCAGCTCTTGTGGCTTTGCACAGAGCCATACAATCAATTCGATACGGTGAATGTGAGCAAGCCATTGTCGGGGCTGTGAATTTGCTGCTTTCACCAAAAGGCTTCATTGGCTTCGACTCAATGGGATATTTGAGTGCAGAAGGACAGGCCAAATCCTTTCAAGCAGATGCGAATGGCTTTGTCAGAAGTGAAGGAGCAGGGGTTCTTATCATTAAACCTTTGCAAAAAGCCATTGAGGATTCAGATCATATTTATTCGGTCATTAAAGGGACAGGTGTATCACATGGCGGCAGGGGAATGTCACTTCACGCGCCAAATCCGGTTGGTATGAAGGATGCACTGCTGAAGGCTTACCAAGGAGCGCAAATTGATCCAAAAACGGTGACCTATATAGAAGCGCATGGGATTGCTTCTCCATTAGCAGACGCGATAGAAATGGGGGCATTAACTGCAGGCTTAAGCCAGCTTGAATTGGAACTTCCACAGGAAGTACAGGAGGAAGCGCCATGTTATATCAGCAGCTTAAAGCCAAGCATCGGACACGGTGAACTGGTCTCCGGCATGGCTGCTCTCATGAAGGTCAGCATGGCAATGAAGCATCAAACAATACCAGGCATATCCGGATTTGATTCATTGAATGATCAGGTGTCAATAAAGGGCACCCGTTTCCAAATGACTGCGGAGAACCAGCAGTGGGAGGATGTAAAGGACGGCTCAGGCAGAAAAATCCCGCGCAGAGCGAGTATCAACAGCTATAGCTTTGGAGGCGTAAATGCGCACGTCATTTTAGAAGAATACATTCCTTCACCAAAAGCACCGATTCATATGAATGAGAATGAAGCTCACATTGCGGTTCTTTCTGCAAAGAATCAAGACAGGCTAAAAGCAGTTATTCAACAGCAGCTTGATTATGTGAACAAACAACAAGAACTGTCATTACAACATTATGCTTTTACACTTCAAACCGGACGAGAGGAGATGGGAGACCGGCTGGCGCTGGTCGTCCGCAATAAAGAAGAGCTGGTAACCGGCTTGCAAGACTGCTTAACAGCCGCGGAAAAAGGCGAAAAGCCGAAAAGTTCTGTACCTGTCTTTAGCGGAAATGCGGAAGAGGGCTCGTCAGATATCGAAGCCTTGCTGGATGGTCCATTAAGAGAAATGGTGATAGAGACTTTGTTGTCTGAAAACAACTTTGAAAAGATTGCATTTTGCTGGACAAAAGGGGTGCAAATCCCGTGGGAGCAGCTTTATCAAGGAAAAGATGCTTGCAGAATACCGTTGCCAACCTATCCATTTGAAAAGAGAAGTTGCTGGAATGGCTTTCAAGCAATAGAGAATACGCCTTCTGTTTCACATGATGAGCATATCAACATCCGCGATCATCACATGTTAGCTGATGTATTAGGGATGGCTCCAGAAGAATTGCATCCTCATAAGCAATTGCAACATTACGGATTTGATTCGATTTCTTGCATACAGTTATTACAGCAATTGCAATCAAAGGTTGACCCTCTCGTCACCTTGGCGGAGTTGCAAGCATGCCAAACTGTACAGGACATGACGGACTTGATCGCAAAGAAACAGGAGGATGCATCTTTACAAAATGATCATGCTCGCACGTTTGCGGAATTGATACCGTTAAATGACGGCAAGCGGGGGCGCCCTGTATTTTGGTTTCATGGCGGGGTGGGAGGCGTTGAAATCTATCAGCAATTTGCACAAAAAAGCCAGCGCCCTTTTTATGGTATTCAAGCCAGGGGATTTATGACTGATCATGATCCTTTACATGGAATTGAACAAATGGCTTCCTATTATATAGAGATCATTCGATCTATACAGCCGGAAGGCCCTTATGATGTAGGCGGATATTCCTTAGGCGGAATGATTGCATATGAAGTCACACGCCAGCTGCAAAATAAAGGCCTCGCGGTCAAAAGCATGGTGATGATTGACTCTCCATACAGTTCTGAGACGAAAGAGTATGAGGCTTCTATGAAAGCGTCAATGCTGCAAACAATCAATACGATGCTGGCATCGATTGCAAATCCGGATAAGCTTACTGACGTTCTCATCAGCCGTGAAGAGGTAGACACCAGCACAGAGGATGAAGAATTCCTGTCTGAGCTGATTGATTTGGCAAAAAAACGGGGATTAAATAAACCGGAGAAGCAAATACGTGTGCAGACGAAGCAAATGATGAAAACACAGTGTGCCTATGATGTTGAATCGTATACTGTACAGCCTCTGCCTGACCCTGAGGCGGTAAAATGTTATTACTTCCGCAACAAAAGCAGGTCTTTCTTTGGTGATTTAGACATTTATTTCACTTTCTCAAATGAAAAAACATCGTTCGATCAAGCTGCCTACTGGGAGGAATGGGAGCGGCAAATTCCCCATTTCAACCTGATAGATATCGATTCAAGCAACCACTTCATGATATTAACGGAACCTAAAGCGTCCAAAGCCATGTTAGAATTTTGCGAAAAACTCTATTCAAATAAGGGAGTAGTAAACGCGAATTTCCTTAAGGCTTTCCGGAAAAAACATGAAGCGAAAGAAGAAAAAGAAGATGAATTGGTGAAGCGCTGAGAAACACAAACGCCCCCTATTTAAGGGGGCGTTTTGAATATGTTATTTTGAAAGTGAAACAGGGAGACATTCTAACCCTCTTAAAAAGACATTTTTTCTCCATTGAATGTCATCAGGCGCTGCCGCGAGTTCAATATCCGGAAATCTCTTTAGAAGCGCGTTGAACGCAATGTGGCCTTCCAGTCTGGCAAGCGGCGCTCCTAAGCAGAAATGAATGCCAAAGCCGAAAGAAATATGTCTGTTAGGCGATCGATTTAGATTTAATGTTTCCGGGTTCTCAAAAAAGTTTGGATCGCGATTGGCAGATCCGATGCCTATAAAGATCATGTCTCCTCTTTTGATCGAATGCCCCTTGTATGTAAAGTCCTCGATGGCCCACCGATTTGCCATCATAACGACAGGCGAGGTGTATCGCAGCAATTCTTCAACTGCTGTAGCGATCATTTCAGGATGCTGCTTCAGTTTTTCGAACTCCTCCTTGTGCTGAAGCAATGCGAGGGTGCCTGATCCGAGTAAATTAACGGTTGTTTCAAGGCCCGCTACAACCAGCAAAAACAGCATCGAATAAAGCTCTTTTTCACTTAACTTGCTGCCGTTTTCATCAGCATGCACAAGCTTACTGATTAAATCGTCTCTTGGCTGTATCCTTCTGTCATGGATCAGCTTGGCGATATAGTCTTTAAATTCACGAAGGGCTTGATTTGTCAGCTCTCTGTTACTTTCAGAGGTATCAACCATCGCATTGGTCCAGATTTGAAACTGTGCCCGATCCTCTTTAGGAATTCCCATCAATTCAGATATAACTATAAAAGGCAAAGGGGATGCGAAGGATTTCATGATGTCCGCTTTATTTTCTTTTTCCATTTCATCTAAAAGCTGTTCAGAAATTTGTTCGACGCTGCCGCGCAGATTTTCAATGGTGCGGGGAGTAAATGCTTGATGAACAAGTGATCTTAAGCGGGTATGGTCAGGTGTGTCTTTTGCCAGCATATGATCGGATACGAAATCGATATCCTCGCTGACGTTGAGCATTTTGATTTGTTCTTGGCTCATCACGTTTTTAACGTCTCTTGTAATTCGATTGTCTTTTAAAAAGGCCATACAATCATCATATCGGGTGATTAACCAAGCCGGATATGTGCCTCCGAATCGTTTTAATTCAAATCGGTGAATGGGATCTTCCTCTCTAAATCGGCCCAATACTGAAAAAGGATTTTGATGAAATTCTTTACCATGCGGATGAAACATCAATTTTTCCATGTGCATTCTCCTCGCCTAAAATAGGGTAAATTGGTAATTTCATTTTGTTATACAAGTTGCAGTTTGCAAAAAACAGAATTGTTTGAAACTTGATCCTGTCTCTAAAACTATATATCTATTCTAGGCGGCATTCAATAGGGTGAAGAATGAAAAAATGAAAAAGTGGCGCCATGTAAAGCAGCGCCTTTGAATGAAAGCTCAAAGACGCTAAGCTGTATTATTTTGATGAAAGTGACTATCAGCTGTGCTGGACATCAAATGTATATACTGCACGATCTGTTACAACCTTCAATCCTTCGTTTTCTTGGTGAATATGAATATCGCCTAATAAAGGAATCTCATAGGCATTTTGCGGAAGCGGTACGTCGCCGTCCTCAGTGAATGTTGTTCCTTCGCCTTCTAAAACGAGTTCTTCTTTTGCAACATAGTCATCAGGATGATTCGTGCTGCGTATACCCACTTTTTGAAGATGGAGAACAATCTGATCCAGGTCTGAAATCTCTTCATCATGGGTCAATTCACCTTTTCTAATATCAAGCGTTTGGCCGACTTTTGATTCCAGCCATTGAGAAAGCTGTGTATTCGTGTGTGCCATCAATATTCCTCCTTTTGATCTACACGATACTATTCCCAATTGCTGCATCTTTTACACGGAAAAGAGCCGCCTCACTCTCTATGTATGAAACAATTCGCTGTTCAGAGCCTTGATATAACGTACGGCCGAACGCTGGACTGCTTCGCCGGCATTCTCTCTGACAACTTTAGAAAAAGCATTATAAATCCGGTTAAATTGAAGCGGTTTCACTTTGGCTGCTATTTCTTCAACTTTGGAGGCGGGGAGGGGAATGAGATTTGGATAGCTGTACATAAAGCTGACCCAGTTCCGGTCGGCCGCAACCGTAATGACATCCCCGGTCAACAGACAGCCTTTCCCTTCATTGCCGTTGCTCCAATGGAGAACAGCACCGCCCTTAAAATGTCCGCCCAGGCGGTAAAGGTCCAGTCCCGGCTTCATGTTGAGAGTTTCCCCAGTCCAGAAATGAATGTGATTGCTTGGCCTTGCCACCCATTCTTTGTCATCCTCGTGAATATAAATCGGAGCCTGAAACGCTTCAGCCCACTCAACCTGAGCAGAGTAATAATGTGGATGAGACAAAGCGATGGCTTGAATACCGCCTAATTCTTTGATTTGGTCAATTGTCTTTTGGTCAAGATATGAAATGCAATCCCACAGCACGTTGAAGCCCTTATGCTGGATCAAATGTGCTGTTTGTCCGATCGCAAACTCTGGTTCAGTTTTGATGCTGTAAAGATGCTCTTCTTCCTTTTTGAGGATGTTTTGAAGGTTTTCTTTCTCACGCATGTCTTCAAGGGTTGTCCAAGATTGTCCATCCGGATGAATATACTGCCTTTCGTCATCGCAAATCAGACATGAGTTCGGCGGATTTACAGTCTGCGCATGTTGTACTCCGCATGTTTTGCAGATATAATATGGCACTTTTTCACTTCCTTCATCCATTTTCTATTATTTTATCCTATTATTATGGAAATTCAAAACATAAAGCCGGCAGTTCTGCAGAGAGAATTGCCGGCTTTATGGTACTGTCTATTGGCCAGGAACGGAATTTTCTGCGTTGACGGCGCCCGCTCCGTAAACATTAGGATCTTCATCTTTCCATTTGTCCGTGCCGTTTTTCAAAAGCTCTTTCACTTCATCAGGTGTAAGATCCGGATTTTGCTGAAGGATTAAAGCTGCAATTCCTGCACAGATCGGTGTTGCCATCGATGTTCCTGACATTGTAAAATACTGAGATCCTACACGGCTTGATTTTTGAAGCTTATCGATATAAGAATTGGGAGAGCGCAGGGAAATAATATTAACACCCGGCGCTAAAATATCGGGCTTTTCTTTCCCGTATACTGTCGGCCCGCGGCTTGAGAAGGAAGCGACCGTATCATCATCGCTGTTTGCGGTATTGTTATCGTCAAGGGCACCTACTGTAATCACCTTTTCGCTCACGCCCGGGCTTGCAATGGTTTGTGGATCAGGCCCTGAGTTTCCGGCAGCGACACAGACGACAATCCCTGCGTTCCACGCTTCTTCAACCGCTCTGACTAACGGGTCTTCTTGTTCATTATCATATCGAAGCGCATCGCCACCGAGCGACATACTGATAATATTAATCGGTTCATTCGGGTTGTCCTCATTGTATTGAATACACCACTCTACACCTTCAATAATATCAGCTAACGTTCCCGAACCTTGCTTGTTCAAAACCTTCACACCGATTAGATTGGCTTCCGGTGCAGGCCCGCGGTATTGGCCAGAAGAGGATGCGCCGCTGCTTGCAACATCACCTGCACAGTGTGTGCCATGACCATTATCATCATACGGTTCTGTTTTTTGATTGACCATGTCCGCGAATCCGATAATTCTGCCTTCTAAATCAGGATGCGGGTAGATTCCTGTATCGACAACAGCGACAGTAACACCTTTTCCAGTCAGGGTCTGCCCGTTTCTGACGACTTCCTTCGCGTGGCTTGCTTCGGTTGCCGTGTCCAGTAGCGCTTTGACTTCGCGGTTTAAATACACTTTGCGGATATCACTGCATTCAGAAAGAAGGGAATGTAACGCTGAAGGGGTCACCTCGGCGCTGCAGCAATTGATTTTATTGAATCGGCTTTTTAACTTGCTGCGTTTTTCTTTTTGCAGTACCTCTCCAGCCATTTGACAGCCGGTCTCGTGACAGCCTTCTTCAAATTCAATAATGACTGACATTTTTTTTCTGTTTTTCAATTTGGTTTCGAAAAACTGATGCAAGAAGCAAGGAGTCCATTTGAAGGGCTTGTAAAGCTGCAAGACGCTTTCCCGTAACGGCCAATCTAGCTTATGAGCATTTGCTCTCACCATTTGTACCATAGAGTACCCAAACATGTATTTTCCTCCTATTATAAGGTTCACTGTATACTCTATGAACAGATGATAGGTTTGGTAAGTTTGTTTGTCCTTTATAAGAGGCGGACAAGAGTTGGTTTTTATGAATCTTTCGAATTAGATTCAGGAGTTGTGGCAATCATTGGGGATTGAAAAGGAACGTTTGTTCGTATTATAATATTGTCATATTAAACTGGCAAAGGGAGAGCAGCTGTATGAATTTCTTCTTTCATCGGTCTTTGGAAAGCCAAATACCAATTAGCATTATATATATGAAGAAAGACGGAACGATTAGTAAAAGAACAATTATTGTAAGACAGAAAAGCCAAACGCAAATCAAAGCATTTTGTTTTTCGAAACAACAGATCAGAACGTTTTTGTTGGATTCGATCCTCTCCTGTGACTTTGTGAGAACAAATAAACAAAACCTCTATTTGGCAGACAGATAACAGGCTGTCCGTCTCAGCAACTGGGCAGCCGCTAATAAAACCCTCCTTAAACCTCTATACATGTAATTGCCAAGTGAGGTTATTCCTACCTTTTTTATCTTTCCTCTCAATCTTTTTTCACTCATATTTCAAATGAACCGCTATTAACCGTGACAATCAATTGATTTTTTGAAACCGGGAACTTTTTCACTGATGATATAGCGTATACAATGGTAAGATAAAACCTATTGGCTAAACCTCATATAATGAACCGTGCCATTCTTATGAAAGGAGTTAAACATGAGAAGATTTATACTAAATGTCATATTAGTCTTAGCCATTGTCTTATTCCTGAGATATGTTCATTACTCATTAGAACCTGAACCATCTAATCAGCCAGATACATATTCAAATTTCAGCAGCTTGGCAGAAAATGAGAGCCCAGCCGATTATGATATTTCTTATAGTGAGAAAAAAGGAAGCAAAGTGTTAATTATGTCTCCACACGGCGGAAGAATTGAAGGCGGAGTAAGCGAGCTTGTGCGGTATTTCAATAATGAATTCTCTACATACCTGTTTGAAGGGTTGAAGTCACACGATAACCAAACGCTTCACATTACAAGCACCAACTTTGATGAGCCATTGGCCGAAAAGAAAATCAAGGAGCATCAATATGTTGTGGCTTTTCACGGATATAAAGGAGAGAACAAGAATACACTTGTTGGAGGCACAGATCGAAAGCGGGCGAAAATGATCGTAAGAGCCCTTGAGAGAAGAGGGTTTTCCGCTGAGTTAGCGTCGTCTAAAAGCGGTCTTGCTGGGTTGAGTGCCGAAAACATTAACAACCAAGGGGAAACGGGGCTGAGTATCCAGCTGGAAATCAGCCGCGAGCAGAGAGAAGCATTTTTCGATGATTTTTATTATAAAAATAGGAAATACACAAAGAACAGTGAATTTTATGCTTATGTGAGTGCGATCAAAAGTGTCCTTGAAAAAGAGTATTCGTAATAAGCAGATCAGAAGACAAAATAAGAGAAGATCAGTAGACTGAAATAGGATTATAAAAGGAGGCAAAACATACGATGGCAGATCATCATTTTTATTTAAAAGCGAACTGGCCAGGCAACCGCAATGATGTCGGTACGATCGAAAGCGGGAACTTAATCACATCTATTTCCATTCCTAAAGAAATGGATGGACCGGGAGAGGGGACCAACCCAGATGAAATGCTTCTCGGGGCGGCAGCGACCTGTTACATTATTACACTTGCTGCAATGATGGAAAGAAGCGGGCTGGAAAAGGAAGACTTGCAGATGGAGTCAGAAGGTATTGTCGACGTCACAAAAGGAGTTTTTACATATAAAAAGATCATTCATCGTCCCTCTGTCGTGCTCAAACATGATGCCTCACAAGAAGATGTCACATTGGCGCACAAGCTTTGTGAGAAGGCGGAATCGTCATGCATGATTTCACGCGCAATTCAAGGAAATGTCGAGCTGCAGCTTGAAGCCTCCGTAAAACGGACTGGAGAATAAGAAACAGACGGTCACTCACAGACCGTCTGTTTTTTTTCTTTAGCAGGGGCTTTCGACTGATTTAACACGACGACGCCTGCAATGACAAGCGTGAGCCCGAACACTCCCTTTAAGCTGATGGTTTCGCCAAAAAGCAAAAACCCGACAATGGCTGTAAGCGCCGTTCCAACGCCAGACCATGTCGCATACGCGCTTGATAAGTCAATTGTTTTTAAAGAAAAGCTTAGAAAGGTAAAAGCAGAAAGAAATCCGGCAATGACTCCGACAATGGGCCAGGCTTGTGTAAATCCTTCTGAAAGCTTAAGCATTGTGCTCCCGAAAACCTCAGATACAATGGCAAGAGCCAAATAAAGCAATCCTTTCATCATTATCACTCCTTTACTGCCAGTTAAGTAACACGACCCCTGATATTAATAAAAGAATCCCGATAAGCCCTTTGACATTCAATTCTTCCTTAAACCATTTCACTCCGATCACTGCCGTCAGCACCGTGCCTACACCGCTCCAAGTCGCATACGAGAGGCTGAGGGGGATATGGTTTAAGGTCAGCGACAGCATATAAAAGGCGAGGGAATAGCCAATCACGACCAAAGCGCTTGGCTTCCACTTTTTGAAACCGTCAGATACTTTCAACATGGCCGCTCCTATCGATTCCGAGCATATGGCAATCGTGAGGAATATATATCCTACCAACATCGTAAATTCTCCTCACTTCAACTACATTTTTAGATTTGAAAAGATCTTCAGCTAGAAAAATATTAGTGTATGCCTATGTATGAGTCAAGAGATTCATTTTCAATCACCTAAAAAGACCCCTTTTGAAGAGGCCTTTTGTGTTTAATAGTAGTAAGGGAATGGGGCGTACGGATAATAGGGATATCCGCCATAAAAATAAGGATTAAATAAAGCGCTTCCTACAAGCCCGCCAACTAGGCCGCCGAAAAAAGGTCCCCCGTAAAAACCGAATGGCCGGCCAAACCCAAATCCAGGTCTTCCAAACCCGTAGCCGAATCCAGGTCTTCCAAATCCGAAAGGTCTTCCAAATATTCTTGTATCTTCAGCAGTGAAATGTTCTATCTCGTTCATTTTTTCTTGCCTCCTGTAATAAAGTGTAGATGATGCAGTGTATTCAGCCTACCCAGATTTGATTGGGCGTTTGATGAAAAAGAAGGGATGTGATCACATTGGGCCTGTATCCGTCTGACTGGTCAAAAGCACCGCCTCACGCACATGCTTATCATGTCAAAACGACGAGAGAACAGGAACATTATCATCTCATTGAAGGATTTACTCAGCCGGCTAATGGATCGAATACCGATCAGCATACACATTACTTTACAGGGATTACTTCTTTTGAAAACGGCCATTTTCACCGGTATTACGGAATCTCAGGGCCTGCGATTCCCTTAGCGGACGGCACCCATTATCACGAAATCGAAGAAACGACGTATCTGGCCTATAATGAACCGATTGAGATCCGGTACGGAGGCGTGGTGTATGATCCGAAAGATGACGGAAGAAAAACGCATCGGCATGCCCTGAAAGGAAAGACGAGAGAAATCGTCGGCAATGAGCCGCTCGGGTGGTAGAAGAATGTTTACCAGTGCAAAAAAAGGGCAAAATGGATAGGTGGTTGTACATGATGAATGCTATAATGGGGGGAGATTTATAAAAGAGAGTGATACACATTGAATAATACGAAGCAGCCCGTTGTCATTTTAGTCGGACCGACGGCAGTGGGGAAAACAAATTTAAGTATTCAGCTAGCCAAATCTTTGAACGCGGAAATTATCAGCGGAGATTCGATGCAGGTTTATAAAGGGATGGATATTGGAACAGCTAAAATTACTGAACAGGAGATGGAGGGAGTGCCCCATCATCTGATTGACATTTTAGATCCCCAAGATTCCTTCTCCACCGCCGATTACCAAGGCTTAGTGAGAAACAAAATAAGTGAGATTGCAAAAAGAGGAAAGCTTCCGATGATTGTCGGCGGTACAGGGCTTTATATACAGTCTGTGCTTTACGATTATACATTTACGGAAGAGGCGAACGATCCTGCGTTTCGACAGAGCCTGCAAGTCGCTGCCGAGCGGGAAGGCGCTGACTTTCTTCATGCCAAACTTGCAGAAGCAGATCCCGAGGCAGCAGCTGCGATTCATCCCAATAATACAAGAAGAGTCATTCGCGCGCTGGAAATTTTACATACGTCTGGAAAAACGATGTCTCAGCATTTGAAGGAACAAAAACGAGAACTTCTGTACAATGCAGTGTTAATCGGACTGACAATGGATAGAGACACGCTTTACGCAAGAATTAATCAGCGGGTCGATATGATGATGGAGGCAGGTCTTCTTCCAGAAGTGAAACGCCTCTACGACAGGAACGTGAGAGACTGTCAATCGATACAGGCGATAGGCTATAAGGAGCTATATGCATATTTTGACGGTTTTGTGACACTTTCTGATGCCGTCGATCAGCTAAAGCAGAACTCAAGGCGGTATGCGAAACGCCAGCTGACGTGGTTTCGCAACAAAATGCAGGTTACCTGGTTCGATATGACACCGCCCGTTGATATGGAGCTGAAAAAAAAGGAAATTTTCACACATATAGCAGGAAAACTCGAACTTTAATCGAAACTGTATGATATAGAGAATCAAGGAGGACGAAACATGAAACCGATTAATATTCAGGATCAGTTTTTGAATCAAATCCGGAAAGAAAATACGTATGTCACTGTTTTTTTGCTGAATGGCTTTCAGTTGCGTGGCCAGGTGAAAGGCTTTGATAACTTTACCGTATTGCTGGAATCGGAAGGTAAGCAGCAGCTTATATATAAACATGCGATCTCAACGTTTGCGCCGCAAAAAAACGTCCAGCTTGAACTCGAATAGATCAAAAAATACCATGTCAAGGCATGGGGAGGCTGTCGGGGGAATCCCGGCAGCCATTTTTTAAAATTGATCCACTTCCGTTCCAAGCTTTTTTGTAAGCAGACCATGCCAAGGCACGGTCTTTTTTTATGAAATCAACATATGCAAGACTAACTTGAATATCATGTAAAAATCACAATCTGGGAGTGACGCGACCTTGTTTGAAAGTGAAGCAGAACTGAGACGAATCAGGATTGCGCTTGTGTGGATAGCTGTATTTTTGCTGTTCGGGGCGTGTGGGAACCAAGAAACCATCATTGAAACAGACAGCGGCAATTCAGACTATGAAACGCCTCAGCCAACCTCGTTCCAGCTTGAACATAATCATTTTGGCGTTGTGGAGGACGGCTATATCAAAATTTATGAGTATAATGAGTCCCGCAATGAGGTAAAGCTGAAGAAAGAATACGCGGATGATGAGCTTGAATAAAATTCACAAGCATCCGAATTTACAAAGCGGATGCTACCCGCTAAACTAAATACAGACACAGATCAAACAGAGGGTGAAAAAATGAAGCATAAAGTGATCGTGAATCATTGGGAAGAAATTTGCGAAGATGATTCTTGCTATGAATACGGAACAAGCATCATTGTGAACGGAAAAGAATTAGTCAGAGAAGCGTCAATTATCAGCGCTTTGAAGGCGGTTTTAGAAGAGATCGGTGCGGATGTTGAAATAGAAGAAACAGTAGAGAGCGAAAAATGCTGTGATAGCTTAAGAAAAAAAAATCTAGACTACTAAGCAGTTTTTTTTCATGTTATGATATACATCGGCTTAAAAACGACACCCCGAGTAGGACGAGAGATGATTCTCGTTCTGCTCTCTTTTTTGGGCCCTAATGAGTCTGCCCATTTGCCTGATTTGATCAAAATATGAATTTTTCATAAAAACAAATCTATATATTGTGTTTTTGATAGAGGGTAGTATACTATATATAGTGTTAGTGATGAGAGATTCATATTTTTTGATAGGTCGTGATAAAACGTGGTACAAATCATATTTGATTCGAAAACAGGGAATGTTCAGCGGTTTGTGAATAAAACAGGCTTTCAGCAGATACGCAAGGTGGACGAAATGGACCACGTGGACACTCCGTTTGTTTTGGTCACCTACACGACAAACTTCGGTCAGGTACCGGCATCAACACAATCATTTCTCGAAAAATACGCCCATCTCTTATTAGGAGTCGCTGCGAGCGGCAACAAAGTATGGGGCGATAACTTTGCAAAAAGCGCCGATACCATTTCAAGACAATATCAGGTGCCGATCTTGCACAAATTTGAACTCAGCGGCACATCTAAAGACGTTGAATTGTTTACTCAGGAGGTAGAAAGAGTTGTCACAAAATCAAGTGCCAAAATGGATCCAGTTAAATAACGAAATCATGATCCAAAAAGATGGAAAATTCCAGTTTGATAAGGATAAAGAGGCTGTACATAGCTATTTTGTAGATTATATCAATCAAAACACAGTCTTCTTTCACGATTTAAAAGAGAAGCTGGATTATTTGGTTGAAAACCAATACTACGAAGAGGAATTCTTAAGCCTTTATTCTTTTGAAGACATTAAAGAAGTGTTTAAGACAGCTTACGCTAAGAAGTTTCGTTTTCCTTCCTTCATGAGTGCGTTTAAATTCTATAATGACTATGCTTTGAAAACGAATGACAAGAAAAAAATCCTCGAGCGTTATGAGGACCGGATCTCAATTGTTGCGCTGTTCTTCGCTAACGGCGACACTGAGAAAGCAAAAGAATATGTAAACCTGATGATCAATCAAGAATATCAGCCGAGCACACCGACATTTCTGAACGCCGGCAGAAAACGCCGCGGTGAACTTGTGAGCTGCTTCTTGCTGGAAGTCAATGATTCCTTAAATGACATTTCAAGAGCGATCGATATCTCCATGCAGCTTTCTAAGCTTGGCGGCGGGGTTTCTCTTAACCTGTCCAAGCTTCGCGCGAAAGGTGAAGCCATTAAAGATGTTGAAAATGCCACAAAAGGCGTTGTAGGCGTCATGAAGCTTCTTGATAACGCGTTCCGTTATGCTGACCAAATGGGACAAAGACAAGGCTCTGGCGCGGCGTACTTAAATATTTTCCACCGCGATATCAATGATTTTCTCGATACGAAAAAGATTTCAGCGGATGAAGATGTGCGCGTCAAAACGCTTTCGATCGGTGTTGTCATTCCGGATAAGTTCGTTGAGCTTGCACGCGAGGACAAAGCGGCTTATGTATTCTATCCGCACACGATTTATAAAGAGTACGGCCAGCACATGGATGAGATGGACATGAACGAAATGTACGACAAATTTGTCGACAACCCTCGGGTGAAAAAGGAAAAAATCAACCCGCGGAAACTGCTTGAAAAATTGGCGATGCTTCGTTCTGAATCAGGCTATCCATACATCATGTTCCAAGATAACGTCAATAAAGTGCATGCGAATAACCATATTTCCAAGGTCAAATTTTCTAACCTTTGCTCTGAAGTGCTGCAGGCATCTCAAGTTTCTTCATACACAGACTATGATGAAGAAGATGAAATCGGTCTGGATATTTCCTGCAACCTGGGTTCGCTTAACATTCTCAATGTCATGGAGCATAAATCAATCGAAAAGACAGTCAAGCTTGCGACAGACTCTTTAACACACGTGTCTGAAACAACTGACATCCGTAATGCGCCTGCTGTAAGACGGGCAAACAAGGCGATGAAATCAATCGGCCTCGGTGCTATGAACCTTCACGGCTACCTTGCGCAAAACGGCATTGCGTATGAAAGTCCGGAAGCGCGTGATTTTGCAAACACGTTCTTTATGATGGTGAACTTCTACTCCATCCAGCGTTCTGCGGAAATCGCAAAAGAGAAGGGTGAAACGTTTGATCAATATGAAGGCTCAACCTATGCGACAGGTGAATACTTTGACAAATACGTTTCTACTGATTTCTCACCGAAATATGAAAAAATAGCTAATCTGTTTGAAGGTATGCATATCCCGACGACAGAGGACTGGAAAAAGCTAAAAGCATTTGTGGCTGAACACGGTATGTATCACAGCTACAGATTATGCATTGCGCCGACAGGCTCTATCTCATACGTTCAATCAAGCACGGCGTCTGTTATGCCGATTATGGAACGGATTGAAGAACGAACATACGGCAACTCAAAAACGTACTACCCAATGCCTGGGCTTGCATCTAATAACTGGTTCTTCTATAAAGAAGCCTACGATATGGACATGTTCAAGGTTGTGGATATGATCGCCACTATCCAGCAGCACATTGATCAGGGAATCAGCTTTACATTGTTCTTAAAAGACACAATGACGACCCGTGATTTAAACCGAATCGATCTGTATGCACATCATAGAGGAATTAAAACCATTTACTATGCAAGAACGAAAGATACTGGGCAAGACAGCTGCCTTTCTTGTGTTGTTTGATTAAAGGAGAGTTTATAGTGACAAAAATTTATGACGCAGCAAACTGGTCAAAGCATGAAGACGATTTTACCCAAATGTTCTATAACCAAAACGTGAAACAGTTCTGGCTTCCGGAAGAGATTGCTTTAAACGGCGATCTCCTCACATGGAAGTACCTCGGAAAAAATGAGCAGGACACTTATATGAAGGTACTGGCCGGACTTACGCTTCTTGATACAGAGCAGGGGAATACGGGGATGCCGATCGTGGCTGAACACGTAGACGGCCACCAGCGGAAAGCGGTGCTGAACTTTATGGCGATGATGGAGAACGCTGTCCATGCGAAGTCGTACTCTAATATTTTCATGACCCTTGCACCGACTGAAACGATCAATGAAGTATTTGAATGGGTTAAACAAAATAAATATTTGCAGAAAAAAGCGCAAATGATTGTCGGGCTTTACAAAGCCATTCAAAAAGATGATGAAATTTCACTGTTCAAAGCGATGGTTGCTTCCGTCTATCTGGAAAGCTTCCTTTTCTACAGCGGTTTCTATTATCCGTTATATTTCTACGGACAAGGAAAACTGATGCAAAGCGGTGAGATCATTAACCTGATCCTTCGTGACGAAGCGATTCACGGCGTGTATGTCGGTCTCCTTGCTCAGGAAATTTATAATAAACAGACAGAAGAGAAAAAAGCAGAGCTTCGTGAATTTGCGATCGACCTTCTGAATCAGTTATATGAAAATGAGCTTGAGTATACAGAGGACTTGTACGATCAAGTCGGACTCTCACACGATGTAAAGAAATTCATCCGCTATAATGCGAATAAAGCGCTGATGAATCTTGGATTTGATCCATACTTCGAAGAGGAAGATATTAATCCGATCGTATTAAACGGATTAAACACAAAAACAAAATCGCATGACTTCTTCTCTATGAAGGGGAATGGTTATAAAAAAGCGACAGTTGAGCCGCTCAAAGATGATGACTTTTATTTTGAAGATGAAAAAGAGCAGATATAATATCTGCTCTTTTCGGCTTGAAGATTCAAATGAGGAGGACGCAGTACCCATGGGAAAAATGGACGAAATGATTTTAGTTGCCCCGCGCGATGATGTGTTTAAGAAAGAAAGCTTAACCTTCCAGGGCGTGTACAGTGAAGATAGCAGAGTAGCCGAAATCATGGCTCAGATTGAAGCGGCCTATCGTGAAATGAGAAGAGGGGACGCAGAAGAAGATCCGCGTTTCAAGCAGCCGATACCTTATGTCGTCATTAAGCGTGAAGATGAAGTTTTTCTTTACGAGCGGCTGGCTGGCGGCGGTGAATCACGACTGCACAACAAGCTTTCTCTCGGCTTTGGCGGTCATATGAACGCCATCGAAGGGGCAGCTTCATTTGCTGAAGTCTTAAAGCTGAACACAGACCGTGAGCTTGAGGAAGAACTGCAAATAAATGAAGAAGATAAACAGGCGATTGTCACACTGGGATTGATCAATGATGATGAAAACAGTGTTGGCAAAGTGCATATCGGTATTCTTTCTGCGCTTCAATTAAAGCCTGGCGCACAAGTGGAAGTGAAGGAGAAAGAACAAATTGCGGGTAAATGGATGAAAGTTTCTGAATTAAAACAGGATGACATCTACAACCGTCTGGAAACATGGTCACAGTTTGTTGTTGATATTCTTGAATAAAAAAACCCGGTTTCTCGCGATGAGGAGCCGGGTTTTTTTATGAGACGCTCGTCCCCGTCTCGGCTATGATTCTAGGATCACAATAGCGTCAAAGCCGGCATTTTTCGCTCTGGCAGCGAGGGTGTCTGCATTGTCTTTGGATGAAAATGCGCCAATCTGCACTTTGTATAATCCGTCCTTTAAAAGGACAATCGAGTCAAAACCTTTGGCTTCGGCATTACTTGCGAGCGAGTCGGCATTCGCTTTGACTTTAAATGCGCCGATTTGAACCTTATATAACCCTGAGCTGGAAGTCTTTTTAAGGTTAAAGGCTTGCTCCAGCCCGTTTGCATGTCCTCTCGCTAAGCTTTGAATAAAACTGCTCGTTTTCAGCTTATTTGCATCGGAAACGGTATCAATGAAGCCGTTCTCGGTCAAGAGGGCAGGCATTGCCGACTCCCTTAGGACTTGGAAGTTCGCTGTTTTTTTGCCGCGATCGGCAAAGTCGACAGCTTGTATCACTTCAGAGTGAATTGCCGATTGATAAGTCGTCGTCGGGGCTCCTACATCTGGATAAATATAGCTTTCAAAACCTGTGCCTCCCCCGGAATTAACGTGAATGGACAAAAAGAAATCTGCTCCCCAGTTATTTGCGGCATTTGTCCGGTCGTTTAAGCTGACATATTGGTCGCTTGTCCGGCTCAGCAGCAGAGAAACGCCTTCATATTCATTAGTTAATATCGTACGTAAGGCTAAAGCGATTTGCAGGGTTAACGTTTTTTCCTGAAGGCCATTACCTGTTGCGCCTGGATCAGACCCGCCATGGCCAGGATCAATAAAAATTTTAACCATTTTTCATCACCTCATTACAGGATATGAAAAAACACGGCTTCTGCTTGTACGATTATCATTCAACTGAAAAATGAGGAAATAACCCTTTCACACCGGGAATTATTTCTCGGGAAAGCGCACAATTCAACATGAAGCGACAACAGATACGGCCCAAAATGAAATATGTGCATATGCCATATGTTTGTATGTACTATGGGTTCGGTTAACCTGCACTGATTCCTGCTGGTTTTAAGCTTTGCGTTCATATTAAATCAAGCATTTGAAACGTAAATTGATGAGAAAAGCTCCTTTCATTAAAGACACCCCTTTATAAATCGAAAAAAAGAAAAACACTTCAGGTATCTTAGGGCGGGTAATACGCTTCGTACAAAAAACAGCCCGTTGCATGAAAAAAGGATTGGCGAATGGAAAAAATAATGAAAAAGAAGTTCACCATAATACTCTGACAAAATGATTAAAAACAAAATCTCATGGTTTGTCCACCCCATGTCCGTGAATACAATAAGAAATAAAGTATTTCTCGGGAAAGCGCAGGATTCCTTATTGTTCCCGAAAAAAGCAATTGTTTCGACACATGATAGGCGTTTGTCACAATCGGCATCCGCTTGAATATCATATAGAGAGAACAGAGAGGTGAAGATGTTGGAGCGCGCTGTGACTTATAAAAACAACGGACAGATCAACATTATTCTGAACGGGCAAAAGCAGGTACTGACGAATGCTGAGGCAGAGGCGGAATATCAGGCTGCATTGCAAAAAAACGAAGCAAAGCACGGCATTTTGAAGGAAATCGAAAAAGAGATGAGCGCATTAGTTGGGATGGAGGAAATGAAACGCAACATCAAGGAAATATACGCCTGGATTTTTGTGAACCAAAAACGCGCGGAGCAAGGCTTGAAGGTTGGAAAGCAAGCGCTGCACATGATGTTTAAAGGAAATCCGGGAACGGGAAAAACGACGGTTGCACGGCTCATCGGCAAGCTGTTCTTTGAAATGAATGTCCTGTCAAAAGGCCACTTAATAGAAGCGGAGCGGGCTGACCTGGTCGGGGAGTATATCGGACACACCGCCCAAAAGACGAGAGACTTAATCAAAAAGTCATTAGGTGGCATTTTGTTTATAGACGAAGCCTACTCGCTGGCAAGAGGCGGCGAAAAGGACTTTGGGAAAGAAGCGATCGACACACTTGTAAAGCATATGGAAGACAAACAGCATGAGTTTATTTTGATACTCGCCGGATATTCACGGGAAATGGATCATTTTCTCTCGTTAAATCCCGGACTCCAATCAAGATTTCCCATCTCCATTGATTTTCCAGATTACTCTGTGACCCAGCTCATGGAGATTGCGAAACGAATGATCGATGAAAGGGAATACCAGCTCAGTCAAGAAGCGGAATGGAAATTGAAAGATTACTTAATGACGGTGAAAAGCACGACAAGCCCCATTAAATTCAGCAATGGACGTTTTGTCAGAAATGTGATCGAAAAATCGATCAGAGCACAAGCCATGAGGCTTTTAATGGGAGACCAATACTTAAAAAGCGACTTGATGACCATCAAAAGCCAAGATCTTTCCATTAAAGAAGAAGCATCTGGATCTGCATAGACCTCTCAGTTTTTGAGAGGTCTGTTTTTTGCTCGTATTTTCGCTTTTCAAAGCAATCGATTTGTGGTATACACATGCAGGGTTTGGTATGATAATACTACTGCCCAATATGCAAAAGAAAGGAACATCCATTTGAACGAACAAGAAACGATTCAGGAGAAAGCCATTTTAGTCGGATGTCAGCTGCCGCATATCACGGATGAGCATTTTGAAAATTCTATGGAAGAGCTAGCATCTCTGACGAAAACAGCAGACGGAAAAGTACTGACCAGCGTCACACAAAAACGGAACAGGGCTGACGCCGCTACATATATAGGAAAAGGGAAGGTAGAAGAGCTGAAGGCACTCGTGGAAGAGCTTGAAGCTGATCTCCTCATCTTTAATGATGAACTGTCGCCAAGTCAGTTGAAGTCATTGGCAACAGCAATTGAAGTGAAGATGATTGACCGCACGCAATTGATATTAGATATTTTTGCAAAGCGGGCGAGAACGAGAGAAGGCAAACTTCAAATTGAGCTGGCTCAGCTGCAATATGCACTGCCGCGTCTGACGGGACAAGGGATCAACCTTTCCCGGCAAGGCGGAGGAATTGGGGCAAGAGGTCCCGGGGAAACGAAACTGGAAACCGACCGCCGCCATATCAGAAATCGCATTCATGAAATCAACACACAGCTTTCCACTGTCATTCGCCATAGAAGCCGATACCGTGAAAGAAGAAAGAAAAACGGTGTGCTTCAAATTGCGCTTGTCGGCTATACAAACGCAGGGAAATCAACATGGTTCAACCGCCTGACGAGTGCTGACAGCTATGAAGAAGACCTCCTGTTTGCCACGCTCGATCCAATGACCAGAAAAATGGTCCTGCCAAGCGGCTACAGTGTTCTTCTTTCAGATACAGTAGGATTTATTCAGGATCTTCCGACGACATTGATTGCTGCATTCCGCTCAACGCTTGAGGAAGTAAAAGAAGCGGATTTGATCCTGCATTTAATTGATTCTTCAAATGAGGATTATGCGGGACATGAAAAAACAGTGCTTCGGCTTCTCGAGGAGCTTGAAGCAGATGATATCCCGATGCTGACGGCTTACAATAAACGTGATCAAAAACTGCCTGATTTTATACCGTCCGCCGGAAGGGATCACATTATGGTCAGTGCGAAATTTGAGGACGACGCTGCAGCCTTTAAAGAAGCGATTCAGCGCTATTTGCGCCAAGAACTGTTAACGTCTTTTGAAGCACATGTGCCGGCAAGTGAAGGGAAGCTCCTTTCCAGAATCAAATCGGAAACGATGGTAGACCGCTTCTATTTTAATGAAGAAAATGAACAGTATGACATATCCGGCTATGTCCAAGAAGAGCAAAGTATCATCGGTGAATTAAAGAAGTATATGTAGGAAGGAAAAATAAAGACATGTTTGACACATTAACACACGGAGAATTATTGAAGAAAACGGCAATGGAAGTGGAAGCGGACATTGCCGGCATTCATAAACAAATAGAAGAAATCAGCGAGCGAAATGAGTGGAGAGTGCTTCAAAGCTATAGAAAACACAAAGTAAGCGACACTCATTTCACGCCGTCTACTGGATACGGCTATGATGATATCGGAAGAGACACGCTTGAAAGCATATATGCGGATGTGTTTGGCGGAGAAGCGGGGCTTGTAAGGCCGCAAATCATTTCAGGCACACATGCCATCTCAATTGCTTTGTTCGGTGTCCTCAGACCGGGGGACGAGCTCCTTTATATCACGGGCAAGCCGTATGATACGCTAGAGGAAATTGTGGGCGTCAGGGGTGGAGAAAACGCTGGTTCGTTAAAGGATTTTCAAATCGGCTATAATGCGGTTGATCTGACGAAAGACGGAAAGATAGACTATGATGCAGTCGCCGCTGCGATCAATCCGAAGACAAAAGTAATCGGCATTCAGCGCTCAAAAGGATATGCGAATCGCCCTTCTTTCTTAATTAGTGAAATAAAAGAAATGATCCGTTTTGTAAAAGAAATCAATGAAAATCTGATCGTCTTTGTGGACAACTGTTACGGAGAATTTGTGGAAGAGCTTGAGCCTTGCCATGTCGGAGCCGACCTGATGGCGGGATCTCTCATTAAAAATCCCGGCGGCGGCCTTGCGAAAACAGGCGGCTACCTCGTCGGAAAAGCGAAATGGATTGAAGCTTGCTCATACCGTATGACGTCACCCGGCATCGGCAGAGAAGCGGGGGCATCTCTTTACTCGCTCCAAGAAATGTACCAAGGCTTCTTTTTGGCGCCTCATGTTGTGTCTCAAAGTCTAAAGGGAGCGGTGTTTACAGCGAGATTCCTTGAAAAACTCGGCTTCACTTCAAACCCGAAATGGGATGCGAAAAGAACGGATTTAATACAATCCGTTGAGTTTTCTGACAGAGAAAAGATGATTGCTTTTTGCCAGGCTATTCAATACGCATCGCCAATCAATGCTCATGTGACGCCTTATCCAGCCTACATGCCGGGATACGAAGATGATGTCATTATGGCAGCAGGCACGTTTATTCAAGGAGCAAGCATCGAATTATCAGCTGATGGCCCTATCCGCCCGCCGTATGTAGCGTATGTTCAGGGAGGATTAACCTATTCGCATGTGAAGAAGGCATATGCAGTGCAGTGGATTCATTGATGGATAAGCAATTCATTTAAATTTTTTAAAAATTTCTCTGGATTTGATGTTAAGAATCATTACATCGTATTGACACATAATATAACATCACCTATAATGAAACTAAGTTAAGAAAAGGAGGAAATTGAGATGAGTGATAATATTCGCCGCTCAATGCCTTTATTTCCAATAGGAATTGTCATGCAGTTAACTGAGTTATCAGCAAGACAAATTCGATATTATGAGGAAAATGGACTGATATTTCCAGCCAGAAGTGAAGGAAATAGACGATTATTTTCATTTCATGATGTAGATAAACTGTTAGAAATCAAGCACCTGATAGAACAAGGTGTAAACATGGCAGGAATTAAACAGATTCTGGCGAAAGCCGAAGCCGAGCCAGAACAAAAACAAAACGAGAAGACGAAAAAACCAATGAAACATGATCTGTCCGATGACGAACTGAGACAGCTCCTGAAAAACGAGCTCATGCAAGCCGGCCGTTTTCAAAGAGGGAATACATTCCGTCAAGGCGACATGTCCCGCTTCTTTCATTAATCCGTTAGCAACTGTTTTGCTATATACATTTACCTTTTAAGAGGAGGAATTTTACCAAATGGCAAAGTACACTAGAGAAGATATCGAAAAATTAGTAAAAGAAGAAAACGTGAAGTATATCCGCCTTCAATTTACTGACATTCTTGGAACAATCAAGAATGTTGAGATTCCTGTAAGCCAGCTTGGAAAAGCGCTTGATAATAAAGTCATGTTTGACGGTTCTTCTATTGAGGGATTCGTTCGTATCGAGGAGTCAGACATGTACCTGTATCCAGATCTAAATACATTTGTTATCTTCCCATGGACAGCTGAAAAAGGTAAAGTAGCACGTTTCATCTGTGATATTTACAATCCGGATGGCACACCTTTTGAAGGTGACCCGCGAAACAACTTAAAACGGATTTTGAAAGAAATGGAAGACCTCGGATTTAGTGATTTTAACCTTGGGCCTGAGCCTGAATTCTTCCTATTCAAATTGGACGAAAAAGGCGAGCCGACGCTTGAACTAAACGACAAAGGCGGGTATTTCGACTTAGCTCCAACTGATTTAGGAGAAAACTGCCGCCGCGATATCGTGCTTGAACTTGAAGAGATGGGCTTTGAAATCGAAGCATCTCACCACGAAGTAGCACCTGGTCAGCACGAAATTGACTTTAAATATGCTGGAGCAGTCCGCTCTTGTGATGACATCCAAACATTTAAACTAGTTGTCAAAACAATTGCCCGCAAACACGGCCTGCATGCGACATTTATGCCAAAACCATTGTTCGGCGTGAACGGTTCAGGTATGCACTGCAATCTATCACTCTTCAAAAATGGTGTTAACGCATTCTTTGATGAAAACGCAGATCTTCAGTTAAGTGAAACAGCGAAACACTTCATTGCAGGTATCGTGAAGCACGCAACAAGCTTTACAGCAGTAACAAACCCGACAGTAAACTCTTACAAACGTCTTGTTCCTGGCTATGAAGCACCTTGCTATGTAGCATGGAGCGCGCAAAACAGAAGCCCGCTTATCCGTATCCCGGCTTCTCGCGGCATCAGCACACGTGTTGAAGTACGCAGCGTAGACCCAGCTGCAAACCCATACCTTGCACTTAGCGTATTGCTTGCTGCAGGATTAGACGGAATCAAAAACAAACTGGAAGCGCCGGCTCCAATAGACCGCAACATCTATGTGATGAGCAAAGAAGAGCGCATGGAAAACGGAATTGTTGACCTTCCCGCAACACTTGCGGAAGCACTAGAAGAATTCAAATCAAACGAAGTCATGGTCAAAGCGCTGGGCGAGCACCTATTCGAACACTTCATCGAAGCAAAAGAAATCGAATGGGATATGTTCCGCACACAAGTTCACCCTTGGGAGCGCGAACAGTATATGTCTCAGTATTAATCTTTCAATCCCTTGGCACTATTGGTGTCAAGGGATTTTTTGATTTTGATTAATAGAATGAGGAGTTAGTATTTTTGGTCAATGACCAAATTTTGACCAAAAATATTTGAAGTTAGAAATCTAACTCTACGATTGACGAGACATAATTCTCGTAATTCTTTATTCGGTTTTGGTCAAGTTTTTTACTTACATGGGAATAAACATCGGCGGTTACCATCATACTTTTATGACCTAAGCGCTCTTGAATATATTTCATGTCTGCACCCGACTCTAAAAGTAATACAGCATGCGTGTGCCTCAATGCATGGATTGGCATTTTATCAATGTTTGCTCGTTTTAAAATGCGATTAAATGCATTGAAGAGAGTAGACTTCGGTAAGATATTCCCGTCAACGCGACTAAAAACTAAGTTAAGGTCATGCTTATAATCATCTTGTAACATTTGTTTGTTCTCAAATTGCCACTTCTTATGTTTTTGTAAAGCAGCAGAAAGTGAGGCGCCGATTGATATTCTTCTTTTCGATTCATACGTTTTAGTTTCGCCGAAGAGTTCATCGGTGGTTTTTGCAGCGAAATCTAATGTTTTCTTAATGTCTATGTAATTCTCTCTCAGATTGATGTCTGTCCATTGAAGCGCGGCGGCTTCTCCTTTTCGCAACCCGGTTTCCAAGAGAGCTCTGAAGGAGATGTAATAAATATAGTTATACTTATAGGCTTCCTGAAGAAACTTTGGAATATCGTCAGAAAGCATGTATTGAAGAGTGTCTTTTTTCTTTTCGTTCTTATTCGAAACTGTAGCTCCGAAACAAGGGTTTTTTGTTAATTTCCCAATGATTACAGCTTTACTAAATGCATTAAACATTGTCCCGTGTATAATTTCAACAGTACGCTTACTATATCCCTTATCGGTTAACGAATTAAGGAATTTTTGATACATAATAGGTTTTACATCGGTAACCTTTATGTTTTTAAAGTAAGGTAGAATATGATTTTTGATGTTTCGTTCATGAAGCTCGTAAGTATTTTTTCTTACAGTATCTTTTTTATACTCGTTTAGCCAGCTTAATAAAAATTGCTTAAGAGAAATAGTAACCGTGTCGTATTCGAAGTCCGTTGCTAGTAATGTTTCCTGCTCAGCTGCTGCCAGCTGAGCTTCTTTTTTTGTTTTAAAACCACTTTTCGATTTAACTTTATTCTTGAGCGTAAAGGGATCCTGGTATGAGATTCGGTATTCCCATGTATGGCCACGCTTTCTATAACTCGCCACGACTATTCCGGTCTCTTATACAAATCGGACGCTGCCGACCAAGGCCGAGGTGT